>DASZCB010000390.1:0-5840 GCA_035943575.1 Rhodanobacter sp.
TCGATCGAGATGCGAAGCCCGGCGCCACGCCGCTGTCGCCGAGCCTGGGCTACCGCATCGGCCTGCTGGATGGCGATGGGCGCTACCTGGTTGGCGCGATCGCGAATCGGATCATGGTGGTGGTGGCGTCGATCGACCGGATCGAGCGTCCCATCGTTGTTGACGGCAAGGTCGCCGGTTATCTAGTCGTCGCCAAATCGCAGAATCCCGACGACGAGCTGGCGATCGCCTTCCTGATCGAGCAGCAGAGAAGCCTGGCTATCCTTGCCGCGATCGGCGTGCTGTTGAGCGTAGTGGCGGCCGCCTTGCTGGCGGCGCATTTTCGCAGGCCGGTGAAGCAGTTGGTCGACGGCGCGCGCCGGCTGGGGCAGGGGCAGTTCGATACGCGGCTGTCGATCCGTCGCAGCGACGAACTGGGCGAACTGGCCGACACCTTCAATCACGTCGCTGCGCGGTTGCAGGACACCGAGCGCTGGCGCCAGCAGTGGGTGGCTGATACCTCGCATGAATTGCGTACGCCGCTGTCCGTGCTGCGCGCCCAGATGGAGGCGCTGCAGGACGGCATTCGTACCGCCACGCCCGACACCATCGCGCTGATGCTGCGACAGGTACTGTCACTGACCAAGCTGGTCGATGAACTGCACGAGTTGGCGCGCGCGGATCTGGGGCGCCTGCAATACGAAAAGACCTCGATGGACGCATGGCAACTGGTGCAGGACGTATTCGCGGGTTTCGCCGAAAAATTCCGCGTCGCGGGGCTCACCGTTTCGATCGGCGCGGTGCCGTCAAGCACGATGGTGCATGGCGATGCGGAGCGGTTGCGTCAGGTTGTCGGCAACTTGCTGGAAAACAGCGTGCGCTACACCGATGCCGGCGGTCGCATCGTGGTCAGTGGCGCGGTGGTCGGCAGCGAGCTGCACATCGCGATCGACGACTCGGCGCCTGCCGTCCCCGAGCCTCTGATCGATCGCCTGGGCGAGCGATTCTTTCGTGTCGAATCCTCGCGCAGCCGGCAATTTGGTGGCGCGGGGCTGGGCTTGGCGCTCAGTCGGCACATCCTCAACGCACATGATGGACGGCTGGATTTCGCCGCGTCGCCGCTGGGCGGCTTGCGCGCCACCATCGTGCTGCCGCTGGAAGGTTGAGATGACCGCAGACATCCTCATCGTCGAAGACGAAAGCGACCTGTCCTCAGTGATGGCCGACTACGTGACCGCTGCGGGTTACGCGGCACGGGTGATCGCCGATGGCCGCGAAGCACTCGCCAGCGTGCGGCGCACCATGCCCGACCTGATCGTGCTGGACATCATGCTGCCGAACCTCGATGGCCTGGCGCTGTGCAAGGCGGTGCGGGAATTTTCCGAGGTGCCGATCATCATGGTCACCGCCAGGGTGCAGGAGATCGATCGGCTGCTGGGACTGGAAACTGGCGCCGACGACTATCTGTGCAAGCCCTTCAGTCCGCGCGAACTGGTCGCGCGCATCAAGGCCATTCTGCGGCGCTCGCGCAAGTCGGACGACAACGCACGGGTGGTCGAGATCGACGAGGCCGCGCGCAGCGTGCGCATTCGCACGCAACTGCTGGATCTCACGCCGACGGAATACAGCCTGCTCGCCGCGATGGCGAAGCGTCCGGGCACGATTTTTTCGCGAGCGCAGCTGCTGGACCTGGCCAGCCGCGACAACCTCGACGTCGCCGACCGCGCGATCGACAGCCACATCAAGAATCTGCGCCGGAAACTCGCCGCGGTGATGCCCGATGCCGAGGTGATCCATTCCGTCTACGGGCTGGGTTACCGGTTCGAGCTTTAAGGCATCGTTGCATCCCCACAATGTCTCCACATTTCCTTGTGACGCTGGGCTCGTCGGTTACCGATGAAGACCCCAACGAGGAGTGTGCAGATGGATACAAAGCGAAAGAAGAAGGCACGCATCGCCATGCTGGCTGGTACCGGTGTGCTGGGCGTGACAGGGTTCGCGCTGTTCGGCATGCCCAGCCATGCCCAGTCCGGGCCGCCGCAGAAGGACATGGCCGTGGACAAGGCCATCCGCAGCGAAGTGATCGACGGCGTGCTCGCCAATCTCGATCGCGCCTATGTCTTTCCAGACAAGGCCGCGGTGATGGAAAAGAATCTGCGCGCGCAGCTGCAGCGCGGTGATTTCGACTCGGTGACCAGCGCCGGGAAATTCGCCGACGCGCTCACCGACGCGCTGCAGCGCGACAGCCACGACAAGCACCTGGAAGTACGCTACTTCGAAAACGCGATTCCGCCGAAGCCGGAAGGCGACTCGCCCGTCGACAAGGCCGCGGAGCTGGTCGACGAGAGCCATTTCAATTTCGGCTTCAACGGTGTCGACCGTCTCAAGGGTGACATCGGCTATATCGACCTGCATCAATTCGGTCGGCCGCAAGGAGTGACTCCGCGGATCGCCGCGGCCATGGCCCTGCTCGTCGACACCAAGGCGCTGGTCATCGACCTGCGCCACTGCGGCGGAGGCGATCCGGAATCTGTGATGCTGTTTGCCAGCTATCTATACGACAAACCCACCCACCTTAACGACGTCTACTGGCGTGACGAGAACCGCACCGAGCAGCGCTGGACCCAGGCCAGCGTGGCGGGCACGAAGTACGGCGAGGCACGCAAGGTCTACCTGCTGACCAGTGGCGATACGTTTTCCGGATGTGAAGACTTCGCCTATGCGCTGAAAAACAACAAGCGCGCCACCTTGGTCGGCGAGACCACCGGCGGCGGCGCGCATGCCGGCGGTCCGCATCGACTGGATGCGCACTTCATGATGTTTGTCCCCTCCGGTCGACCGATCAACCCGGTCACCCACACCGACTGGGAAGGGGTAGGCGTTGCGCCGGATATCAAGGCTTCGGCGAAGAACGCGCTGGATGTTGCACAGATCGCCGCCTTGAAAGCGATGATTCCTGTTGAGACGGATCCCGTCTGGAAAAAGAAACTGCAGGAGCGGCTTCACGATCTGGACTGAAAGGCAGGGACCGCGGTCCGGACCACTGCTGACTGATCACGCTCGTCCTGGCAGCATGTCGACGATCATGAGGTTTCTTGCGGGTGCAGAAATAAAAAGCCCGTCGAATTCGGCGGGCTTTTCGCCACTCTAGGCAACTTGCTCTCGGGCGGCGTGCTCTATCCCTTAGCGGGCTAAGTCATCGGCCATGGCCGGTGGGACTCGCGGGCGCGGTGCTGCGTGCGGTGCCCTGAATCGTCGGGGTTGGCGTGCTCGGAGAGTTAGGCATCTCCCTCATCGGATATCCGCGCTGGGTGTCAAAATGGAAGCGTGGCTGGCGGTAGATGCCGCTCCTGTTCGCCAGTGCCAGGCGATGGCCGTCGATATGCACCCAATACCATGACCCGGAGGGCACCGGTGAACTCGACACATAGGCGAACTGGGCGAGGTAATCGCCCTCCTTGCGTGGCGTGATCTGCAAAGCGAGGTTGATGATCACCTGGCTGCTGACGGGCCGCCCGTGCTCGGTGGCGGGCTTGCTGATCAGCTCGTCGAGATTCTGCCGCAGCAGCCGGTTCATCCGCGGCGCGAGCTCCATGGAGGGCGATACATCGGTGACCTTGCCCTTGGCATCCACGTGCACCAGCACCGGCATGACACCGGGCCTGAATTCGTTGAGTGAGCCGGAGGAGGCCATGGCGGCATTGCCGCCGACAGCCAGCACTCCCGCGAGCGCCATCAGATGGAATCGTTTCATGAAAGCCTCCGTGAATCACGGATCAGTGCTACTGAAAAACTGCTTGCCCGCAGGCATGCGTCTGCATGCCTACTGTTCTCCCAAACGCGCGACCAGTCAATCAGGATGACGTGACGACAGGCAGCGAAGCGCCCGTTCAGGGGCAGCTCCCGGCGCTATCTTGGCAGCGTCGCCAGCCACTGCAGCACGACATGCGAAAGCTCGATGCGCTGGTCGGAATAGACGTGGTCGGTGGGCAGATGCACCGTGGTCACGCGGGTGTCGCCGACTTTGCGCAGGTCGGCGGCGAGCGACGTGTTCGCCTCCGCAAAGCCGTCATCCGAAGTGACGATCAGTGTCGTGCGGTTTTTCAATGCGCCGACTTTCGAACTGAACGCCCACGTCGCGCCGTTATCGGCAAGTTCGCGTGCCAGTCCGTCCGGCGTGCAACCGGCCAATGGCGCCATGCCTCCACTGGCCAGAGCTGAGCTCATCTTTCGCAGCGCGTCCGGTTTCTGATCCGCTGTCATCATCTGCTGCATCGCGCCGCCCAGGTCGACAGCCGAGATGATGGCGAAAGCCCTGATGGCGGGATCGGCCGCGGCGCCCTGAACGGTCATGAAGCCGCCCATGCTGTGCCCGATCAGCACGATGCGGGTTGGATCCAGACGCAGCTTTTTGGCGACCTCCGGCTTGCGCAGGTACGCCAGCGCGGCGGCGGTATCTTCAATGCCGTGGGAGAACGAAAAATCCCCCGGTGTTCCCCACGATCCGCGGTAATTGAAGTAGAGAACATCCCAGCCCGCACGGCGCATGTCCTGCGCCAGATCCAGGTTGCGTTCGTAGCCGGGAAAGCCGTGCAGCAGGATCACCGCGGGATGTGGCCCCGCTCCCGCCGCGACGTAGACCAGGGCATTCATCAGCGCGCCGTGGCTGGGAATCTGCAACGCCTCCATCGAGGCACGATGGCTGTCCTCGGGTGCGGACGGCAGTCCCGTCGTGGCGGTATGACTCCGGACTGTCGGCAGTTCGTCTGCGTAGCATGGGATGGATGCCAGACAGGCTGAGAAACAGGCCGTCAGGAACAAGGGTTTCAGGTGGTTTTTCACGTTTTCCCCAGCTTCAGCGTGAAATCGCAGATGGCGAGTACGGATGCCGGATGGATGCCGGCTTCCCGATCATTGATCCAGGTCAGCGTAACCGACCGACGCCGGTTTCGAAGCTGGCATCGCCAAGCTCCCCACCTTCAACACTGCACCCGGCCACCGGCAAGTTGCTGGCACGGATGGAACACGGGCTCTTTCGACGGAGGCGGGCGGTGCTGGTCATGATCGTGATCGTGATGGCCACTCCAGTACGGCGGCAATGAACCCCAGTAGGCAGGTGGATTGTTGTAGACCGGTTGGGTCAGCTGGTCACGGTACTCGTCGTTTTGCTGGCGCAGTGCATCGTTCTCGGCGCGCAGCCGGTCGCGGTTGGCGGCATCGTTGGCCAGCGCCTGTTGCTGCGCCGCCTCGTCGCGTTGTTGTGCGGCGATCGCCTCGTCGGCCTGGCGCTGGGCTTTTTCATCCATCTGCTGCTGGTGGGCCGCGAGGCGCTGCTGGTAGAGCGCTTCGAGATGGCGTGCGTCCGCATAGCTTTTCGCTTTCGCGTCCTGACCCAGGCGCAGATACTGATCGATGACTTCGCTGTCGTCGGCCTGATGGATCAATTCGCCGTTGCCGCCGGGGCAGGGGCGATCGGTGTATTCGAGCTGCCCGGCCCGCGTGGTGCATTTGTAGATACTCTGCGCACCGGCAACCTGCACCACGGTCAGCAGGATGGCGATACATAAAAGACGCTTGCTTGTGATCGGTGTTTTCATCGTGACAGCCATTTTGCACCGACGGCGGCCATGCTGCGTAATGAAAATGTCGAGACCGGGGTGAAGGGGCATTTAACCGGGTTGACTCAAGGGGTTTCGAAGCCGGCATGGACATGCCGGCCAGCCTGCTGCCAGTGGCGCAGCCCGATCATGGCCAGCACGATGAACCCTGCATACAGCACCGATGTGATCATCAGGTGCTTGTAGACGTATTCGCCCACGTAGATCACGTCGACGGCAATCCACAGCCACCACGCGGCGATG
>DASZCB010000391.1:0-1747 GCA_035943575.1 Rhodanobacter sp.
GGCAATGCGCGGCGCGATTCGATCGAAGGACCGGATACCTTCGCACTGAACGCCAACATGCTTCGCACCTTCCGCCTGCATGGCCGCTACAGCATGGACGCGCAGTTGAACGTGACGAACGTGTTGAACCACGCGGTCTACACGGGATGGAACACGAACTGGACGATCCCCGTCACTCCGCCAGCCGGCAGCACCACGCCGGCGTCCACGCGGAACCAATTTGGCGCGCCGGCGGGAGTCGGTGGAATGCGCACCGTCACACTCAATCTGCGGATGAGGTTCTAGCCGATGCCGAACACTTTCTTCAAGCACACCTGGATGCGGCCTATGATGCGGCTTGGCGCCGCCGCCGCATTTGCTGCCGTGTTGGCAGGCGCTGCCGCATCCGCGCAGTTGACCGGACAGAATAAGGCCGCCGACGAGACGCCGACGCTGCAGATTACGTCACAGCTGATCCTCAAGACGGGCACCGTGAAAGACAAGCATGGCAACCCGATCAACGGGCTCACCGCGAAGGACTTCACCATCACCGAAGACGGCGTGCCGCAGAAGATAACCAGCTGCGAGCAGATGACGCTGCCCGAGCAAGGCGAGCCGCTGCCGCCGACCCCGCCCGGCGGCGAGGACATCAAGATCTACAACCGGCTCTCGCGGGGTCAGATCGCCGCCGAGACGCAAGGCGAGCTGCGCTATCGCGATCACCGTCTGCTGGCGCTCTACTTCGACATGTCGTCGATGGGGCCAACCGACCAGCTGCGCGCGATCAGCGCAGCGGAAAAGTTCATTCGCACGCAGATGACCAAGGCCGATCTGGTCGCCATCCTGCGCTACCAGGGCAGCTCCGTCGATGTGCTGCAGGACTTCAGCGCCGACCGCAACCGCCTGCTCTCGATCCTCGAGACACTCGCCGTGGGCGAGGGCCAGGGCGATACGGCGACATCCTCCGACGACGCCACGGCCGATACCGGCGCGGCCTTTGGTCAGGATGACAGCGAGTTCAACATCTTTACCACCGACCGCCAACTGGCCGCGCTGCAAACTGCCGCCGAGTCGCTCGAACACCTGAGCGAAAAGAAGCAGCTGATCTACTTCGCCAGCGGCATGACCCTGAGCGGCCTGGATAATCAGGCGCAGATGACCGCGACCGAACAGGCAGCCCTGCGCGCCGGCGTCTCCATCTGGGCGGTCGATGCGCGCGGCCTGGTGGCGAGCCCCCCCATGGGCGATGCGACCCAGGGCTCGGCCGGGGGCGCTTCCATGTATACCGGCGGCGCCATGCTGGCGATGAGCACGCGACGCGAGCAGTCGCAAGACACCATGTATGCGCTGGCGGGCGATACCGGCGGCAAGGCTCTGCTCGACAACAATGACCTTGCAGTCGGCATTGTGAACGCGCAGAAGTCGGTGTCGAACTATTACATTCTCGGCTACTACACCAGCAACCATACGAAGAACGGCAAGTTCCGCAAGGTCAAGATCACTGTAAACACAGACGCCGACGCCAGGCTCGACTTCACGCCCGGCTATTACGGCGAGAAGGAGTGGGGCAAGTTCAACACCGCCGACAAGGAACGCCAGCTGGAAGATGCGCTGGCCCAGGGCGATCCCTGGACGCAGATCACCGTCGCGCTCGAAATTAATTATTTCCAGCTCAACAATGCGGAATACTTCGTTCCGCTGATGATAAAAGTGCCGGGGCGCGAGTTGGCGCTGGCGAAAAAAGGCGGCGCCGAGAAGACCTCGATCG
>DASZCB010000392.1:0-2545 GCA_035943575.1 Rhodanobacter sp.
GCTTGAGACGGTCATAAGTGGGATGCCGGCCGTCCGGCAGACCCAGGTCACGCGAAATACCGATCACACCACAAATCTTGCCGCGCACCGCCAACGGCCGTTTACACGTCAGGCACCATCCGGGCGTACGGTTGGCGAAAATGTGAACTTCAAGCTGATTCTCGATGACTTCGCCAGCGAGTACACGCTTGTCCTGCGCTGCGTAAGAGCCGCCCATAGTTTGAGGAAAGAGCTCGGTGACGCCCTTCCCGATCACATCACTGCGGTGCTTGAGACCAAGCCTGCGCACCAGCGTCAGGTTGGCATGGGTGTAGCGGCCGACGGCGTCCTTGATGAAGAACACCACATCCGGCAGCGCATCAAACAACGGCTCCAGTTCATCGGCGGAAATCTTCATGGCGGCGGCACATTCCCCGGAGCGGTGACGATGCGGACTGAGAGATCGGATCAATGGCTTCCATGCCTCATCGCATATGGCCTTTCTAACGCATGCTCGAGTGCTTGTCGACACCGCGATGAAAACCCAGCGGCCACAATAACTATGCCGAATTCCGCATGCAATACCGCCAAGATTTTCTAGACGATTACGGCTCATGGCGGCGAGCATGAGACCATGCATACCCTCGACTTTATCGACTCGCATACCGGCGGCGAACCCACTCGCGTGGTATTCGCCGGCTTCCCCGATCTCGGTACTGGCACACTGGCGGAACGGCGTAACATGTTCCGCGACCGCCATGACCACTGGCGCCAGGCCATCGCCTGCGAGCCACGCGGCTCGGACGCCATGGTCGGCGCACTGCTCCTGCAGCCGCAGGATCCGAAGGCCTGCGCTGGAGTGATCTACTTCAATAACGTGGGATACCTTGGCATGTGCGGCCATGGCACCGTGGGACTGATCCGCACTTTGCAACACCTGGGTCGCATCACACCCGGCCAGCATTGGCTGGAGACACCGGTCGGCATGGTGGGTGTCGAGCTCTATCAGGACGGCCGCGTGGCGATCGACAACGTCGAGAGTTATCGCCATGCCAAAAACGTAGCACTGGATCTTCCGGAATACGGCCTCGTGCACGGCGATGTCGCCTGGGGCGGCAATTGGTTCTTCATCAGCAACGATAGTCCGTTGCCACTGATTCTGGCCAACCAGCGTGCGTTGACCGCTTACACCGAAGCGATTCGCACCGCACTCGAAAAGGCGAATATTCGCGGCGCCGACGGTGCCGAGATCGACCACATCGAAATCAATGCTGCAGCGGCGCAGCCCGATGCCGATGCCCGCAATTTCGTGTTGTGCCCGGGCATGGCCTACGACCGATCGCCCTGCGGCACCGGCACCAGTGCCAAGGTGGCCTGCCTGGCCGCCGACGGCAAGCTCGCGCCGGGCCAGGTGTGGCGTCAAGCCGGCATTCTGGGCAGTGTGTTCGAAGCGCAATACAGCCCAGGCGCACGAGGAGTGCTGCCGCGGATCACCGGTCGTGCGCATATCACCGCACAAGGTCAGCTGCTGATCGACGAAGCCGATCCGCTGGCCTGGGGTATCGGCGCTGCGTGAAAAGCTACGACCTGATCATCGTGGGTGCCGGCATCGTTGGTGCTGCGTGCGCAGACTACGCCAGCCACGAAGGGCTGAATGTGGCGATCGTCGAGTCGGGTCCGATCGGCGGCGGCGCTACGGCCGCTGCGATGGGGCATCTGGTAGCGATGGACGATGACCCAGCCGAGTTGGCACTCGCGCACTATTCGCTGGGTCTGTGGGAGTCATTCACCGAGGTGCCACAGGCCGAATACAGTCGCTGCGGCACGTTGTGGGTGGCCAGCACTGAACACGACTTCGCACGCATTCCAGACAAGCTGGCGCGGCTGACCGCAGCTGGCATCCATGCCGAGCAGATCGACGCCGAACAACTCTATCGTCTCGAACCCGCGCTGGTGCCTGGATTGGCCGGTGGCATGCGGGTGCCGGGCGAAGCGGTGGTTTATCCTCCCGGTGTGGCGCGTCATCTGGTGGATCGCGCCGTGGCACGCGGTACGGAGCTCCATGGCGGCGTCGCGAGTCGCGTGGAAAATGGCGGACTACGCCTGGCCGACAACACCCATCTTCGAGGCCCCGTACTGGTGGCCACCGGCTGCGCATTGCCCCAACTCCTGCCGCAGTTGCCGTTGCGCACACGCAAGGGACATCTGGTCATCACCGACCGTTATCCGGACGTCGTGCATCACCAGTTGCTGGAGCTCGGCTATGCCGACAGCGCGCATGGCGATGCCGACAGCAGTGTCGCCTTCAATGTGCAGCCGCGGCCGACCGGACAGATCCTCATTGGCTCCTCGCGCGAGTACGGCAGCAGCACGCCGGATGTTTCGATGGCGATGGTGCGACGCATGCTGGAGCGAACATTCCAGTACCTGCCAAGCCTGCGTCAGCTCGAAGCGCTGCGCATCTGGACAGGCTTCCGTCCGGTCAGCATGGACGGCCTGCCCTATCTCGGCCGCGTGCCCGGACAAACCGATGTCTGGGTGGCCGCTGGCCATGAGGGGCTCGGCG
>DASZCB010000393.1:0-3803 GCA_035943575.1 Rhodanobacter sp.
CCGATCCTGCTGTGGCTGGGTGTATCGAAGAAGGATCTGATGCCGGTCACCAAGGAAAATCCGGAGCTGGCGCGGCGTCCGTAAGCGCACAGACTTTGTTGAAACGAAACGGCCCGGTTTGTACCGGGCCGTTTTTTATTCAGGCCATCCAAACGCCTTATTCGTGCAGTTCCGCTTCCAGCTGTGCCAGCCGCTGCGGTGTGCCCACATCGGTCCACTTGCCGCGATGGTAACTGCCACTGATCGCGCAATTCGCCATCGCCGCGCGCAACAGCGGCGTAAGCCGGAAGCGCGGCGGCTGGGCTTCGGCACCGGCTGCGTTGTCGATCACTGTTCGCCAGTTCCGCAGCAGCTCGTGGCGATATACGCCGATGCCGCTGAAGGTGAGGCGTACTTCGCCTTCGCCATGCACGATGCCCTGCGCGTCCATCGCGAAATCGCCGTGCGGATGCTGCATGGGATTGTCGACCAGCAGCAGGTGCGCAAGGCCGCTCGGTTCAGCGGGCAGGGCGGCGAAATCGGCGTCGCACCAGATATCGCCGTTGACCGCGATGAACGGTTCGCTGCCCAGCAGCGACAGTGCGTTCAACATGCCGCCGCCGGTTTCCAGCGGCGTCGTGCCTTCGTAGGCGTAGCGGATGCGCAGACCCCAGCGCGAGCCGTCGCCCAGCGTATCGGGAAACTGTTCGGCCAGGTGCGCGGTGTTGATCACGACGTAATGCACGCCGGCCAAGGCAAGTTTTTCCAGGTGCCACACGATCAGCGGCTTGCCGTTCACCGGCAGCAGCGGCTTGGGCGTGTGATCGGTCAGCGGTCGCATGCGTTCGCCGAGACCGGCAGCGAAGATCAGCGCGTGCTTCATGAAGTCACCGGCAGGCGCAGGTCACACTCACCGACGCAACGTTGCAGTAGCGCCACGAAATCGGCCAGCTCGGGATAACGGCCAGCCACGTCGATCACGTAATCGTAGACGCGGGGCAGATCGTCGAGATAACCGGGCTTGCCGTCGCGATAGCACAGCCGGCAAAAGATGCCGAGCACCTTGATGTGCCGCTGCAGCCCGATCAGGTCGAACCAGCGCAGGAAGTGCTGGCGATCCACCGCGGCGTCGATCAGCTGCACAGCCTGCAGATCCCGGCGGTAGACCTCCACCCAGCCTTCCACGCGCTCGCGTTCCCACGCGATATAGCAGTCGCGCAGCAGTGAGGCCAGATCGTAGGCAATCGGCCCGACCAGCGCACCCTGGAAATCGATAATGCCGGGGCTCAAGAGTCCGGGAATCATTGCGCCGTGGTTGAAAAGCCTCTGCGCGATGCTGCGTGGACGGTCATGCTCCACGATCAGAAGGTTGCGGCTGTGATAATCGCGATGCACGAAGCATTGAGGCTGTGCCAGCGCGTTGCGCAGCAGTACGGTGAACGCCGACTCCAGCACATCCCATTCCTCGCAGCTCGGTATATGCCCGAGGTGCCGGCCGAGAAACCACTCCGGCATGATCTCCAGCTCACGCTGCAGGAATGCATGGTCGTACGGTTGCATGCCGGTCACGTCGACGTCGCGCTGCATGCGCAGCAGTGCATCCAGCGCGTCGCCGTACAGCACATCCACCGTGCCGTCGTTCAAGGCAGGCAGGTACAGCTGTGAACCGAGATCCTCGATCAGCAGGAAGCCCTGCTCAAGATCCTGTGCCTGCACCGTCGGCACGTGCAGGCCGGCAGCGGACAGTCGCGCGCCGATCTCCAGCCATGGCCGCGAATCCTCCTGCGCCGGCGGCGAGTCCATCACGATCCAGCTGTGGCCCTGCTGCTGTGTGCGCCAGTAGCTGCGGAAGCTGGCATCCGCCGAGGCGGATGTCAGCGTCAGCCCGGGGGCGCCGAGGATGCCGCGGACCCAGGTAAGGCGGGCGGCGGCGCGGTCTTGCATGCTGTCCATGAAGTCGATCGCTGACGAAACACGAACAGCTTATCAGGGTGCCGGAGACACCTGGCGACTCACGACAAGCAGTTCACGACAGGCTGCTCAAGACAGGTTGTAGGCCTTCTCCTCGTGCTCGGCCAGATCCAGGCCGATCTGCTCTTGTTCCGCGCCCACGCGCAAGCCCAGCGTGCGCTCAAGCAGCTTCAGGATCACCAGGCTCAGCACGGCGCTCCAGGCAATGGTGAAACCCACACCTCTGGCCTGGATCCACAGCTGTCCACCGAGCGACGTCACCGTGCCGAACCCGCCGAGTTTCGGCGACGCCAACGGCCCGGTGAGCAGGGCACCGATGATGCCGGCGATCGCGTGGACGCCGAACACGTCCAGCGAATCGTCGTAGCCGAACCGACGCTTGAGCTTGGTGGCGCTGAAGAAGCACACCACCCCTGCGATCAGGCCCAGTACCAGCGCACCGCCGGGACCGGCAGTACCGGCGGCTGGCGTCACCGCGACCAGTCCAGCTACTGCACCGGAGGCGATGCCGAGCACACTGGCGCGCCGATGCATGATCCATTCGATCGCGACCCATCCGATCGCGGCGGCGGCGGTGGCGATCTGGGTCACCAGCATCGCCATGCCGGCGCCGCCATTGGCTGCCAGCGCCGAACCGGCGTTGAAGCCGAACCAGCCCAGCCACAGCATGCCGGTGCCGATCATGGTGTAGCCGAGATTATGCGGCGGCATCGGCGTATGCGGATAACCGCGGCGCTTGCCGATCACCAGGCAGGCGACCAGGCCGGCGATGCCGGCGTTGATGTGGACCACGGTGCCGCCGGCGAAGTCGATCACGCCGAGGTCACCGAGCAGCGAGCCAGGGCCGCCCCACACCATGTGCGCCATCGGCAGATAGACGAAGGTGAGCCAGAGTCCGCTGAACCACAACATCGCGCTGAACTTCATGCGTTCGGCAAACGCGCCGATGATCAGCACTGGCGTGATGATCGCGAAGGTCAGCTGGAACATCACGAACACGCTTTCGGGCACGGTCTGGTAGAGCGAGTCGGGTTTCAGCCCGACCAGCATCAGGTGATCCAGCCCACCGACGATGGAGTGCCAGTTCACGTTGCCGGCGTGCATGCCGGTTGTACTGAAGGCCAGCGAGTAGCCATACAGCACCCATAGCACGGTCACCAGAGCGGTGATCGCGAAGCACTGCATCATCACGGACAGCAGGTTCTTGGCGCGCACCATGCCGCCATAGAACAGCGCTGCGCCCGGTATCGTCATCATCAGCACCAGCATGCTGGCGACGATCATCCAGGCGGTGTCGCCGCTGTTCAGTACGGGAGTGGGCGAAGCCTGTGCAAAGGCGGACAGCGGCACGGCGAGGCCGGCAAAGAGGGCGAGCAGGATTCGCTTAGAGCGCATCGGCATCGACCTCCTGCGTGCGGATGCGGATGACCTGGTCGAGCTCACCGACAAAGATCTTGCCGTCGCCGATCTTGCCGGTGCGCGCCGCGCTGCTGATTGCCTCGATCGCATGGTCGAGGCGGTCGTCGCTCACCGCCACCTCGATCTTCAGCTTGGGCAGGAAATCGACCACGTATTCGGCGCCGCGGTAAAGCTCGGTATGGCCGTGCTGGCGACCGAAGCCCTTCACCTCGGTCACGGTCATCCCCTGTACGCCGGCTTCGGCCAGCGCCTCGCGCACGTCGTCCAGCGTGAACGGCTTGATGATGGCCGTGATCCACTTCATGTCGTGCTCCCCGCAGCGTGAGTCTTATTGCGATGCAGCACGATGTGTGCCAGCGCAGGAACGCAAGGCTCCAGCGGGATTTATGTCGGTGCACGCTGTATCGACGGCCTCTGCGTGCACGACTTGCGGG
>DASZCB010000394.1:0-6350 GCA_035943575.1 Rhodanobacter sp.
GTAATGTCTGATCCGTTGGACAAATTGCTCGTCGACATCCGCGCTTGTCACCTTTGCCAGGCGCATCTGCCATTTGGAGCACGACCGGTGCTGCAGGCGTCGTCCGCATCTCGACTGCTGATCGTCAGCCAGGCGCCGGGGCGGAAGGTGCATGACACGGGCATCCCGTTCAACGATGTCAGCGGCGAGCGGCTGCGCGAGTGGCTGGGCATCGACCGCGACGCGTTCTACGACGCCAGCCGCGTCGCGATCGTACCGATGGGTTTCTGCTTTCCGGGCACCGGTCGCGGCGGTGATCTGCCGCCGCGACCGGAATGCGCGCCGACCTGGCATCCACGCCTGTTGCCGCTGCTGCGGCAAGCACGACTAACCCTGGTGATCGGTCAGTACGCGCAGACCGGTCTGCTCGGCGTACCGCGCGGCACCCGCCTTACCGATACCGTGCAGGCGTGGCGCGATCACCTCGCGCATGGTCGCCTGCCATTGCCGCACCCGAGTCCGCGCAACCGGCTGTGGCTGGTGCGCAATCCGTGGTTCGAGACGGAGCTGCTGCCCGTGTTGCGCGAATGCGTGGCTGCGGCATTGAACGATACCGACTGAGCCTGCGCCGCAGCGCGCCTTGCCGCCTGGCCGCCGATTCATCTAACCTGCCTGAGCTTCATGGCCACGGGGCCGTTCCCTCGGCCTTGCCTGGGGAAATCACTATGTGGGATATCGGTCGATGAGCATCAAGCTCCGCCTTGTGGCGATGAACTTCATGCAGTTTTTCGTGTGGGGCGCGTGGCTGATCACCATCGGAGCGTACTGGTTCCAGTACCGCCACTGGTCCGGCGCACAATTCGGCGCGATCTTCTCGACCATGGGCATCGCCTCGCTGTTCATGCCGTCGTTGATGGGCGTGATCGCGGACAAGTGGCTCAATGCGGAAAAGCTCTACGGCCTGCTGCATATCTGTGGTGCGGTGGTGCTGTTCATCGTACCCAGCATCGACAACCCGACCACGCTGTTCTGGGTGATGCTGCTCAACATGATGTGCTACATGCCGACCATCTCGCTGGCGATCGCGGTGGCCTACAACGCGTTGAAGAGCGACGGCGCAGACGTGGTGCTGGTGTTTCCGCCGATCCGCGTGTGGGGCACGATCGGTTTCATCGCGGCGATGTGGACGGTAAGCCTGCTGCACCTGGAAACCTCGGGCGGCCAGTTCTACGTCGCCTCCGCCGCGGCGCTGCTGCTCGGCCTGTATGCGTTCACTCTGCCGAAGTGTCCGCCGCGCCTGCGCGGCAAGGCGCATACGTCGTGGCTGGATACGCTGGGCCTGACCTCATTCGCGCTGTTCAAGAACAGCAAGATGGCGATCTTCTTCCTCTTCGCGATGCTGCTGGGCGCGGCGCTGCAGCTGACCAACGCCTACGGCGATACTTTCCTGCACGACTTCGCCAACGTCGACGCGTACAAGGGCATGGTGGCGGTGCGCTACCCCGCGATCGTGATGTCGATTTCGCAGATTTCCGAAACCCTGTTCATCCTGGCGATTCCGTTTTTCCTCAAGCGCTTCGGCATCAAGACCGTGATGCTTATCAGCATGCTCGCCTGGGTGTTGCGCTTCGGCCTGTTCGCCTACGGCAATCCGGGACCGGGCCTGTGGATGATTGTGATGTCGTGCATCGTGTATGGCATGGCGTTCGACTTCTTCAATATTTCCGGCTCTCTGTTCGTCGAGGAGCAGAGCGACCCGGCGATCCGCGCCAGCGCGCAGGGCCTGTTCATGCTGATGACGAACGGCATCGGCGCGATCCTGGGCAGCTCGATCAGCGGCGTGATCATCGATGCCTGGTTTACCCATGTCGACGGCAGCAAGGACTGGCACGGCATCTGGACGACGTTCGCGTCGTATTCGCTGGTGGTGGCGGTGCTGTTCGTGATCTTCTTCAAGCACAGGCATGACCCCCGCGCCGTGCAGCCGCTGCCGCCCAGCGATCCCGTCGGGATCTGAGCACCCGCGGCAGCCCTGACGGGCTGCCGCTACAATGCGCGGATGCGCATCGGCCCCTACCTGATCGACCCGGCCGTGGTGCTCGCCCCGATGGCGGGCGTCACCGACAAACCGTTCCGTCTGCTGTGCAAGCGGCTCGGTGCGGGGCTGGCCGTGTCTGAGATGACCAACGCCGACCCGCGGCTGTGGCATACGCGTAAGTCACTGCAGCGGATGGATCACGACGGCGAGCCCGAACCGGTCAGCGTGCAGATCGCCGGCTACGATCCGGCCATGCTGGCCGAGGCGGCACGCTTCAATGTCGCCAACGGCGCGCAGATCATTGACATCATCCCATACACGTTACATGATGTGGTGATGACAGCCCGCCAGACCGCATTCAGTATGAGTTTTGACAATTTCCCTACTTGTCACCAGTTTTAGCAAAGTTCGATGACATCTCGGCCCGTATTGTCACCAGCATTCCCCATGCATCCCAATTAAGTGCGAAGGCTTGCTAGCAAAGCGTGATCAGGAGCATGAATAGGATGGTTTTGTTCATTATGAAAACGCATCTGACTCGAGCGTCAATAGCCGCGCACCCCACTCGCGATCATAGAAAGGCGCTATGCCTGCGGCCCTGACAGAGAGATATTCAGGCGAATTCGGGAGAAAAATGCGAACTTTCGCTGGCTGCTCTTTTCCATACGTCCCTTCGACCACCTTTGAAATCGCTTCAGCGATTTGGACACTTTCACTTACCAAGATGGCAATTTGCAGCGGCCGGCTCGGGAGCTGGCTAAGTTCGGCCTCGAGGAAATAGGCCTGCTCGACTTGGCTTATACCGGCCAAGAAAGTCATCAGCTTGCTGGCCAACAATGGATGACTGTTTGCAATCGCAGCGTTCTCGCGGGCACCGAGCATCAATGTCGTTGCACCCCCAGCTTGCGCAATGCTTGCCAAAGCGTGTGCCAATTCATCGGCCGAAATCTGCATCTCATACGTCGACCCTGGATTGACAATACAGTGTCTGTTTGGATTTGCGTCAAAGAGACTCTGGACATGGACGTTGAAGGCGGTCTTCCCAGGTAGGGGCGCTTTCGCCAGCGCTTCCTCAGAAGTGAACAGCGGATAGACATATGCACCGTCATGGCGAATCCAGGCAATGGGCTGACTGTTCCACACCGTTTGCGCCTCACCTTCCGGATAGGGGATGAACACGAACGCATTGCTCGCCAAGAGCATTTTCAGGAACCGGGGCCGAGTGCCGGGTTCCAACACGGCACGCTTTAGTAACGCTTCCAGATGTTCGGTTGAAGCCACTATGTCTGTCCTCAAAAGCCGGGTTGGCGCGAACCGTATATAGCCAAAAGTTGTCTCGCATGCGCGCACCAATCCGTTGATTCCCTGTGAGAGGTGACGTCCTTAGGGTCCTGTCCTAATTCGCCCCTAGCCACGACGGGGCTCATCTGTAGTGTGGGCCGAAGCGATAACCTTGGAGCCAGGATGTACCGAAGTCTGGCGTTAACAGGTTTGACCCCACGAAGGATGCCTCGATCTTGGCAAGCAGCCGGAACTCATCGACTGTCGGATAGTGACGGAGCAAACGATCGGCCTCTTTGCGGACACGATCAGGCAAGGATTCATCCGCTCGCAACTCCTTGAGAAAGCATCCAGTTTGAAGGAGGCTTAGCGTGCGTTCGTCGGGCATGGTCATTGTCAATTTCCATTTGCTGGTGGTGCCACCCATGCACGCCGCGGACTCGCAACTTGGTTTTGAACTAACGGCTTACTCATGAGCAGCACTCCCTGACCCGATAGGCCGTGCCCGATCCAGTGCGTCCTCGGACACGGGAACACCCCAGTAGTCTTCACCGAGCCGACTGGTCCAAATGAAAGTGCTGGCAAAAGTGCTCATGGGCACCGAAGAATGGCGGCTGAATTGCTTGACCGGACGTCCGCCAAAATTCGCGCGATCGGCGTTCAAACAGATGGAATTGATGAACTCGCGCTCTGCAGTGCCGGCAGACCCCGCACCGTTTCGCATAAACCAGGAAGCCAGGTGCTTGGCCGCTGACCACATCAACGCGCATCCCTGACCGATCGACTGTTGAGCCAGAATCGTTGGAAGAACAGCGGCGGCCGGCCGCGCCAGTGCCGGATTGAGATTGTGCGCGGCCAACGCGTATTCACCGAATGCCAGGCATTCCCCAATGGCGAGTGATTGCCACGTCTGCAAGATGACTTCGCGTGAGCGAACCGTCGACTCGAACACATCCATGCTGGCACGAAGCTGGTGCGGCAGACTGCCACGAGTCGCTTCATTCCAGACGATAAGCCAGTCGGAGTCTTCAAGGCTCGCATCTTCACTCCATGGGGCATCATTGACCGCATCATCAAGCCGGCGCCGTGAAGCAATTGGTGCAAGAACACCGGCCTCCAACAAGGTCGAGAGGATCAAATGTCGCAGTGCGCGATGCGGTGCCAGGCGCATTCCGAAGCCGGGGCGGGCGCGGACATGCCTGAAACCAGCGTCGGCACCGGCCTGGATCACCGCCAGGAATGCCATTCCACCGAACACACCGAGATCTTCCACCCTGAATTCGGGTAGTTCGGTGTCCGGGTGATCCGGCATCGTGGCAGCAACAAACACGAGCAAATACCTTTAAAAGCCGATTTTGGACTATTCCAAATCGGACTCTAGCGTGCCTAGCCGACTACCGGCAAGTTTATGGCCCGCTCGACACACCATCCCAACTACCAGACGTTACTGACGCTGCTCTGCGACCTGAGGGAACGGGCGGGCGTTACCCAGCTTGCGTTGGCCGAAAGTCTTGGTAACACGCAGACCTTCATCTCGAAGGTCGAGCGAGGAGAGCGCCGGATTGACGTTGTCGAGTTCATCGAGATTTGTGACGCGCTCGGGGCAGACCCAGTCGCCGCTTTTCGCGAATACCTCAAGCGTCGTTCTCTACTGGGGAAAAGAGGTAGCAAGCTGACCCGTCAGTCGGTCTGACAGCCTCACTCTCTGCCGACGACGAAGATCCGCTACTTGCGCGCTGCCGCACGGTTGAATCTGGGTCTTGCGCAATGCTTTTGCCGGCAATATAGTTGCATGTGACAACAGTATTCATTCCAACAAGGCGGCACATCGTGCCAGACAAGCAATTTCCCGATGCGCTACTACTCGATGCGGAGGCTCTGCACTCGGCCGTATCGGAGTTGGTGCGGGTCTATCAGTTCCGTGATCGCGACAAGATCTGCTGTTACGACATCTCCGTAACGCAGTGCTATGCGCTCGAGACTTTGGTCGAGAAAGGCCCTCTCCGTAGCCAAGCACTGGCTGACGTGCTGATGTTGGACAAGAGTACGACGACACGTGTGGTCGACGCGCTTGTGCGCAAGAGCTATGTGGAACGGCAGCAGGATGCCGATGATGCACGCGCGGTCTCACTAAAGGTGACGCGAAGCGGGCGTGCACTGTACGAGAAGATCAACCAGGAATTGATAGCTCAACAAGCCGAACTGTTGCGCGATCTCGATCCAGCGATTCGCAGTGGCGTCACCGATGTGATTCACCGGCTCGCCAAGGCCGCCACGGCCCGGTTCGTTTCCGGCGTCAGTGTTGGCACATGTTCTACGTCTTCCTGCTCACCGACCTCAACGCGTAAGCCAAAAGCTCGCAGTTGAGCCTTTTTTTGCCCATAATGTTGTTACTAACAACCATATGATAAAAGAACTCACCACCCGGTCCGCGACAGCAACGGATGCGCCTCGTATCACTGCCATCTACAACCAGGGCATCGAGGAGCGATGCGCGACTTTCGAAACCGAGCCACGCCAAAGTGAGGATCTGGCTCAGCGCATCGCCGACCAAGAGCGATACCCATGGCTCGTCGCCGTCGATAGCGTGAACGCAGTCCTCGGCTGGGCGAACTTGAGTAGCTATCGCCCGCGGGCATGCTACGGCGGCATCGCCGAGTTTTCGATCTATCTGGATCGCGCGGCACGCGGTCGTGGCATCGGCCGACAGCTGCTGCCTGCGCTGATCGATAAGGCCCAGTCCCTTGGCTACTGGAAGCTGGTCTCACGCATTTTCACTTTCAACGAACCCAGCCGCGCTCTTTGCCGTGCCTGTGGCTTTCGCGAG
Organism: Rhodanobacter sp.; assembly: GCA_035943575.1. Taxonomy (GTDB): domain Bacteria; phylum Pseudomonadota; class Gammaproteobacteria; order Xanthomonadales; family Rhodanobacteraceae; genus Rhodanobacter. The sequence continues at coordinate 6,126 of DASZCB010000394.1, forward strand.
GTTGGCATCTACGAGAAACACGGCTGCCTGGACGGCCGCTGGCTTGATGTCGTTGTCGTCGAGCGTCTTATCCCCGAGAACCTGATCGCTGCCGATGCAGCGACTCAGCCCTAACTGTCTTGATCTGGAGGGTGTCATGAATCATTCGTCTTTGCCCGTCGTTGTGATCGGTGCCGGCCCCGTTGGATTGGCAGCCGCAGCGCACCTTGTTGGCCGTGGCTTTAC
>DASZCB010000395.1:0-6947 GCA_035943575.1 Rhodanobacter sp.
GAGCACGGCGAAAACGGCGCGGACCTGATCCTGCTCGACGGCATGGCGGTGTCTGCAATCGCGCAGCCGCTCGCCAAACTGGCCGGCAAGCAGGTCGTCACGGTGGAAGGCCTGGCCGGCAACGACGGCAGCCTGCATCCGCTGCAGCAGGCCTTCGTCGACGAAGACGCGATCGGTTGCGGCTACTGCACGCCGGGCTGGCTGATCGCTGCGATCGACCTGCTCAGGCGCAAACCTCATCCCGGCGACGACGACATCGATCAGCTGCCGAACCTGTGCCGCTGCGGCTGCCAGACCCGCGTGCGCCGCGCGATCAAACGCGTCGCCGGCAAGGCAGCCCAGTCATGAGCAACGATCGAAACACATTTGACACCAGCCGGTCCGACACCGGCCGCCACGACCACATCCGACTCTCGCGCCGCCGTTTCCTGCAGGTGCTGGCCGGCACCGCCGGCGCGCTGGTGGTCGGCATCCGCATGGCCGATGCGGCCGATGCGCCGCTGCCGCTGGCCCTGCTCGGCGACCACTTCTACAACCTCGGTGCCTACGTGCGCATCGATGCCGACGGCAGCGTGCTGATCGGCGCGCGCGATCCAGATACCGGCACCGGCGTCGCCACTTCGCTGCCGCGGATCATTGCCGACGAACTCGATGCCGACTGGAAACGCGTCAGCGTGGTGCCGCTCGGCCTCGGCGTCACCGACAACAACGGCCAGCCAAGCTGGACCTACGGACGCCAGGTCGGCGGCAGTGGCGGCTCGACTCCAGCCGCCTGGAACGACCTGCGGCAGGTCGGCGCGCTGGCGCGCTGGCTGCTGCTGCAGGCCGCGGCGCGCCGGCTCGGCGTGCCGGCCAACAAGCTGCGCTGCAATGCCGGCACGGTAATCGCGCCGGACGGGCGCCGCCTCACCTACGGCAATTTGGCCGAAGACGCCAGCAAGATCGCCCTGCCCACCAACGCGCCGCCACTGAAAACCGCCGCTGACTATCGACTGATCGGCCAGCCAGTCGGCGATGTCGATGCGCGCGCGATCGTCACCGGCCTGACCCGCTATGCCATCGACGAGCACTACGGCGATGCGCTGGTCGCGGTACTGGCGCACTGCCCGTGGCCGGACGGCACGCTGGCGCATATCGACGCCACGGACACGCTGGCCGTCAAGGGCGTGGTGAAAGTGGTGCGGTTGCGGCCCGAGCCCGGCCAGCCGCTGGGCAGCACGGTGATCGCCCCGGCCGTGGCCGTGCTGGCCGAGGACACCTGGTCGGCGCTGCAAGGCCGCCAGAAACTCAAGCTCGAATGGAAACCCGGCGCCAGCGGCAGCGAGAACAGCAACGCACTCGAGCAACATGCCGGCGACCTGCTCGCCGGCAAGACCGACCCGACCATGCGCGTGCGCAACGACGGCGACGTCGATGCCGCACGCAAGAAAGCCGCACGCAGACTCGATGCCACCTACTTCCAGCCGTGGCTGGCACACGCCACCGCCGAGCCGATGAACTGCCTGGTGCGACTGGAGAAGGATCACGCCAGCCTGGTCGTGCCGACCCAGGCACCGCAGAAAGCGTGGGCGGTGGTGCAACGTCTGACTGGCCTGAGTCCCGCCCAGATCGACATCCGCGTGCCACGCGTCGGCGGTGGATACGGCCGTCGACTCGATCACGACTACGTGGCCGAAGCGGTGATGCTGGCCAAGGCCGTCGACAAGCCGGTGCGCCTGCTGTGGACGCGCGCGCAGGATTTCGGCCACGACTATTACCGCGCCGGCAGCGTGCACCAGCTCAGCGCGATCATCGACCGCAAGCGTCAGCTGCTCGGCTGGAACCAGCGCATGGCCAGCGCCTCGGCGCTGGCGCATCGCAACGTGCCCGACAACCGGCTATGGACGTCCGAACTGCAGGCCGATCAGCTGCCCGCCGCGCTGGTACCGAACTACCGCAGCGACTGGTATGCATTGAATTCGGCGATCCCGCGCGGACCGATGCGCGGCATGCCACATATCAGCAACGCGTTCGCGGTGGAAAGCTTCATCGACGAAATCGCGCACAGCATGAAAGAGGATCCGCTGGTCACCCAACTGCGCATGCTGGGCGAGGCGCGTGAGCTGCCGTTGAGCGCCGGCGGCACGTTGGACACCGGCCGCCTCATCAACGTGCTGAAGCTGGTCGCCGACCGCATCGACTGGAAGAACTGGCTGCACACTGTCAACGGCCTCGGCATCGCCTGCTGGCACGTCGACGGCGCCTACGTGGCGCATGCGATCGAAGTGGCCATGCAAGGCCAGAAGCTGATCATCCACCGCGTCGTCTGCGCGGTCGATGTCGGCCGCGTGATCAACCCACTGGGCCTGCAAGGCCAGGTCGCCGGTGCCACGCTCGATGCGCTGTCCACCGCGCTGAATCTCGCCATCACCTTCAAGGACGGCCAGATACAGCAGCACAACTACAAGGATTATCCGCTGGCCAGCATGGCGCAGCTGCCGAACGACGTCGAAGTCATCACCGTGTCCAACGACGCCCACCCGCCCGCCGGCGCCAGCTTCCTCGCCATGCCGACGGCCGCACCCGCACTGGCCAACGCGGTGTTCCGCGCCAGCGCTGTGCGCGTGCGTCGGCTGCCACTGATGAAGGAATTGCTGCGCCTGCTGTGAGCCATCGTCGACACAACCGTCAACCTGGAAGCCATGGCAAGAACATCAAGCGTACGGCGTTGACCGGAAGGCTCTTGCGGAACGGTCAGCTCTATCCGACCGGACAAGACTTGCCACTGCGGGCAGGCCCGATGAGACCCAGGTGAGTGAAGCCGAAGCCCGAAAAATACTTGAGGCCATAACCCAGCATACGGTCAAAGCCAATATGCGCGCACCATATGAGGCCGGCCGATGTTGCGACAGGAAAGGTCAGCAAAACACCTGTGGCAAGAATGAGCAGAGCCCCGATATAGGAATGCGCGGCGTTGTACGAGGCAGCACCAACGCGTGGGCCTGCGAGGTAGCCGAAAAACGAAAGATCGGGTACCAGGAAGAACAACACAAAGGTTCCCCAGCCCATTCCAAATTTTGAGTACGCCAGAAGACTGATGAGCAGAACACATGCGCCTTCAGCACGAAGCAAGAACTTCACATCACCTGTCGCAGCACCACTCACGAACTCTCTCCTGATTGGCTTGGGCAACATGAAGTGTTGCTCGTGCCGTCTAGTGCCTGAATTGTCAGGTCGGGCGGTTACCTGCGATTCTCGCGCCAGAGCATGACAGCAAGCATGCTGGCAATGACGAATGCGATGGCACTCGCCCACACCGGAACAGCGAATCCGTCAATTGAAACCGGCCAAACCTCGACAAAGCGAATCAGCTGCAGCAGCGCGACACAAGCGAATACAACGACGGCGATGCTGGTAAAAGGCTTCATGACGTTTCCCTCGTTGATGGTGCTGAAGTGAAATCGCACTTCGCGGTTGGGTGCAACGCCTGAATTAAGCCGCTCCGCGAAGTGGCTTCGGCTTGAATGAAGTTAGACCACATGCGGTGTTCAGCCAGTGTATGGACCCTTGGCCTCACCCCAACCCCACTTTGGCATGGGTGCGTGCTCATCGGCCGTTGCGCCTGGTTGTGAGTTGATGACCGCCAAACGCGAGCCCCACTCCAGATAACCGACCAAGGCGGAGCGAAACTCTGGATCATCTGGCATAGCAAGCTCATCTGCCGTTTCCAACAACAGACTCACCCAACGTCGTCTTTGCTCCTGAGTGAGATGACGGTTGAGATGCTGCTGAATCATGTGCGGATGACCGCCATGCTGTCTGGAATACGTATCTGGACCGCCAAGAACCTCCGCCAGAAATGCGGCGACATGACCTGGATGGTCTACGCCCATGTGCGCGAAGACAGGTCCTAGCAACGGGTCGTTCTTGACGTGCTCGTAGAACCGCGTTGTCAATCGGCTAAGCGCATCCATGCCGCCTAGCCATTCGTAAAGGGCTGGAACGCTTTTATTTGGCATCGCAGGTATTTGACATGGCAAGGTTGTGGTTGGGATGTGGCCTGACGTTTGATGTGAGCGGCAGCCCACGGCGCCACCGAACTTGCCGGAGTGAGCAAACGTGCCCCACCGCCGGATGTCCGCTCGACTGAAGAGTCAGGTGTCTTTGTGTTTCCCTGCAGCATAAAACGCAAGTCCAAGACAAACCGCAACAGCGGTGAACGAGACCACAGGCAGCAGAAAGATGAACCTCCAGCATAGGATTGCGGACACGACGGACGCCAGCAAGAACGATCCGACCAGTGGACGAACCCGAATGGGGTCAGCCTTTGCCATCGACGCCAATTGCCAGAGAACGACCGTCTGTGCAAGCAGATAGACACTGACAATGAAGCCGAAGCCTAGATAGAAGTCCAAGTAGGTTCGGCTGACGCCCCCGGCATCGAAGTGAAAGGACCTCATCGCGCGAAGCACTTCGGTCTCTCCACCGGGAGACCAGAAGCTGAGTCCGCCGGAGGTGTGTCCCACGGCAAGCAGCAAGGTGATGATCGAGGCGATGCGCAACAAGAGTGAGGGCTTCATGTGGATCTCCAAGTGCCAGACGCCTGACGATTGACCTCAGCGGCGGCCCGAAAACGCGTCCGCTCGTTGGAAAGGTCGGGCATCACTTCGCTATGCCGGACGCAGTTGGGTTCCGGCACCGCGCGTGACATGAAGCATTCGGCTTGGGACGATGACCTTGGCCGTATGCCACACGCCCCTGGGAACAACGATTGCGCCACTACCGCTCAAAGCAATCTTGCGCAGGCCCTGGCTTTCCTCGAGATGCACTTCCGCCGCCCCGGACAAGAGGTACACGAACTCATCGGCATTGGGATGCATTTCCCAGTTCGGCCAATCAGCCGCGAACTCGAACTCGGAGACGAGCCAGCCATTGCCGTAGCGCTCCATGTCGGCCTCCGGCATGCTCCAAAATTCTTCTCCACCCGGCAGTTGGGTTGCGGCGCCGTTCTCCGCGAGGTGGACGTATGTGCGCTGCGGATTCAGTGACATGGGGAGTGCCTCTCGATCTATGTGTGTGACGCCCGACGTTTGACTCAGGCGGACCACCGCAAGCAGGTCCGTTGAAGGAACGATCTGTAAGTCCAACGTCCGCTCAATAAAGGGATCAGGCGTCACTTTCAACAAAGTGAACGTTCGGGATCCAGTTCTGCTTCCTTCTGGCGAGACGTACTTCTTCGCTCTCTCCGTCGAAATTCGCCACCGATGCGCGGCGAAGTAGCGACGGTTCGATGCCTTCAAATGCGTTGACGCTGACTACCGCATAGACCTGACTGTCGATCAGGCTGGTGACTACGGGAACGATGCCACAGCGGGAACAGATGTGAAACTCCGCCGTGCGTGTTCCGAACCCGTATTTGGACACCAGCGCCGGCTCCCTGACCTTCACTGACAGCGAGCCATTCGGATTGGAAGTCCAGACGCCCCCGTGCTTCAAGCAGAAGGAACAAGCGCAGGCACGCGCAGGAATTTCAAGCGGATCCGGTTCCCACACAAGCTCAAACGAGATATTCCCGCAATGGCAGCTTCCGTGAATGAGCATGAGTTGCTCCTTGTGGCTTGCGGCGCCTAACGTTGGATTTAACGCGCCGCTTAAGGTGACGTGATTCCGTGTGACCCATCACGGTCGCGTTGAGAGAATAGTTAGAGGCACGTGTCTATTTTTCGACTGGCGCGCGACCAATATTGAACACGATGCCATAGGGATCGCGAATGTAGCAACGCGGAACGGATGCGTTCTCTTCTAGGACGGCACAGCCAGCCGCAACCAGCCGGCTTTTTGCAGCTTGAACGTCGGGCACAAGAAACTCGAAGACCGGCCCGTGTTCTTTTCCTTTTTCGACGTACAGGCAGAAAGCGCCAGTCTCGAAACCCATAAGCGTTTCGCTCTTGTGGGTGACCTGAAGACCGAGGATCGACTCGTAAAAATTTGTGGCTTCTGCCAAAGCATCAGTACGAATAATGACGTCACGTGAAGATTGAAATGTGTTTTTCACAGAACCTCCAGATTGCGCCGCCTAGCGCCTGAGTTAAGCGGTGCCGAAGGCGTCCGCCTTGAACGAATTGTTAGACACTGTTTACAGACCTCGTTCTATTTTTGTCGCACGTGTATTGTCGTTGACGATTACAAAAAAGACATTTCCCAAGTCTGGCGTGATGCCTTCGTAGGAGACTGACCATGTGCGATCTTTGTAAACGTACTCGTAGTGTGCTTCTGGTACGTGATACCGAGATAGATCAAAGCCAGACGCTTTGGCTGCGTGGTTAGCAATTGTCAGCACTTCACGTTCAGATAGCTGTGGAGTATGCGATGAGCGCGGAGATGCGGCACAGCCACCCAACGCAAGGAAAGCTACAAACATAAAACTGACTATGCGCTGCTGCATGGTTTTATAGGCACCTAACGCCGGAGTTAAGCGGAGGCATAGCCGTCAGCCTTGAACGAGTTGTTAGGCACTTTACGCAAGGCCGGTGTCCTTCCAAGCGTAATACATGCCTTGACTGAAAAGATGAGAGAGATTCCTGGCGTTGACCCATGGATATCGCGACTGCATGGCCGACTCAAGGTCACTCTTCTTTGTATCTTTGCCAGCTTTCAGAGCCAAGTCGTAGACATAGCCGTGCCCGAACTTCATCGCGTTCTGACTGATAGCGTTGACCTCGTCGAGTTCTTCCCGCGTCAGCTCAGGGTGGCCGAAAGCAAGCCTGTCTTGTATTGGTTTGAGCCAGTTCTTGCCCCACTCCATAGCCAGATCGAGGCCCTCGTTGAGTAGCGCATCTCGGGATGATGGCAGGACCGCCGCAACCTCTTTACGCTTGAACCAAGAGAGCATGGGCATACGCTTAACGTTTGACATGAGAGGCGGCGCCCGGTTTGCCGGGCGACGTCCTCTCGATGGAAGGGTTAGG
>DASZCB010000396.1:0-5188 GCA_035943575.1 Rhodanobacter sp.
TTGTCCCGGTTCAGCGATCCACGCTGATGTCACGATCACCTTCATCGCCGGCAAGCGCGGTCTGCATACCGGTCGCGCTGCCGATCACGTCGGCGTGCTCGAACTGGCTACCCTGGGCGTGCCCGACAGCGTGTATGCAGATACTCCTTCCGATGCACAGCTGCTGGTCGCCGAGGCGTTGCCGCCGCGTGCGCGTTATGCCAACAAGGGTGACAACGGCCATGTGCTGGTGATTGGTGGCGAGCACGGTATGGCCGGCGCAGTGCGGCTGGCGGGTGAGTCGGCGTTGCGCGCCGGTGCGGGCCTCGTCAGCGTGGCGACACGCGCCGAGCATGTGTTCGCGCTGAATGCGGCGCGACCCGAACTGATGGTGCATGGCGTCGATGGTCCGCAGACGCTGGCACCGCTGCTGGAACGCGCCAGCGTGTTGGCACTCGGTCCGGGCCTGGGGCAGGCCGCCTGGGGACATGCGCTGTGGCTGACCGCGCTGGATGCGAACAAGCCGCTGGTGCTCGACGCCGACGGCCTGAACCTGCTGGCACGCGAGCCACGCCAGTTCTGCGCGCCGACGGTATTGACGCCGCATCCGGGCGAAGCGGGACGATTGCTGGGCGTGTCCACGGGCGAGATCGAGCGGGATCGTTTTGCGGCCGTGCGAGAGTTGGCCAGGCGCTATGCCGCGGTCGTCGTGCTGAAAGGTGCCGGAAGTCTTATCGCCGATCCGGATGGACGTCTGGACGTCTGTCCATGGGGCAACCCTGGCATGGCTTCGGGTGGCATGGGCGACCTGCTTACCGGTATCGTCGCGGCTCTGCTGGCGCAGGGGTGCAGCGCATGGTTGGCCGCCTGTCTTGGTGTAGGTCTGCATGCGCGTGCCGGTGACCATGCCGCGCAACAGGGTGAGCGCGGATTGCTGGCCAGTGATCTGCTGGCGCCACTGCGTGCGCTGGGCAATGGCTTGTCGGGTTGCGAGCATGACTGAGCAGATCGCGCAGGGCCACATCGAGTTCGGGCGGGAATACGCGCTGCCCGACGAAGCGGCCACCAGTGCGTTGGCCGCGCGGTTGGCCAACACACTGGACGACGGCCTGGTGCTCTACCTGCATGGCCCTCTCGGTGCCGGCAAGACCAGTTTCGCCCGCGCCCTGCTGACCGCGCTGGGCGTGGGCGAACGGGTCAAGAGTCCGACCTACAGTCTGATCGAAGGTTATGCGACTCGGGAGCGACCAGCCTGGCATCTGGATCTGTATCGGATCGCCGACCCCGGCGAACTGGAGTGGTTGGGGCTGGATGCCTTGGCCGATCCGACCGCACTGGTGCTGGTGGAATGGCCTGAGCATGGCACTGGTGCACTGCCCGCAGCAGATCTCGAATTGCGCCTGGGCTATGCGGGCCATGGCCGCCAAGCGTTGCTGCGAGCCTTCAGCGCCCGCGGCGAACGGCTCCTCGAACGGCTGCCCTGAGCGCAGCTAAGTACTGATTCCCCTTGATAATTGCGACGCGATCATTCCGGCAGTGATCTGTTCGTAATGCGCGACTTGCGGTCTATAACTGGATATAGCCTGATGAATGGTCCGCAGGTTATGGATATTCAAGGGAAAATCTCCTTGCATTCGACAGGCAGCTGCGTTTCAATGCGGCACATGAGGGGTTACCTGAACAATCTGGGTGGATTTTTCGTCGTCGCGATCCTCGCGGCTGCGCCGCTGTGCGCCGCTCGGGCGGTCGATCTGAAGGATGCGCGGGTCTGGGCTGGCCCCGATTACACCCGTGTGGTTCTGGATGTTTCCGGGCCGCCGCACTACACGGTCAGCCAGAAGAATGGCCAGGTCGTGATTGACCTGCCCGACAGCGAGGTAACCCACAATTTTTCCGATCCGGGCGCACAAGGCCTGTATCGGGGCATGAGTCATGCCCGTATCGATGACCATCTGCAGTTGACCGCCAAGATCGATCCGGACAGTCGCCTGAAAAGCTTCGTGCTGAAGTCGGCCAGCGGTACGGATTATCGGCTGGTGCTGGATCTTTACCCGGGCAACGGCGGCAAGAGCGACAGCGTTGCCGAAACCACACCCGCCGCACCTGCACCTACCGCTCCTATCGCGCTTGCGCCGGTGGTGATCCCGCAGTACAGCAATCCCACACACAGCAGCAGGGTGGCCACCGAACAGGCGGCGGCCATGCTCAACGGCCAGCGTGCCGTCGTGGTAGCGATCGATGCCGGTCATGGCGGCAAGGATCCCGGTTCACATGGCCCCGACGGTACGCTGGAGAAGAACGTCACACTAGCCGTGGCGCGCAATCTGGCGGCGGAAATCAATCGTCAACCGGGCATGAAGGCCGTGCTGACGCGCGACAGCGATTACTTCATCCCGCTCACGCAGCGCTATCGCATCGCACGCGAGAACAATGCCGATCTGTTCGTGTCGATCCACGCCGATGCCTTCACCAGCGATGACGCTAAGGGCTCGTCGGTATGGGTGCTGTCGCCGCGTGGCAAGACCAGCACGGCTGCGCGCTGGCTCGCCGATAGCGAGAACCGCTCCGACCTGATCGGCGGCATCACGCTGGACGACAAGGATGACGGCCTGGCCAAGGTGCTGCTGGATCTGCAGCAGGGTTGGGCGATGCAGGCCAGCGACATGGTCGCCGGCAACGTGCTCAAGGCGCTGGGCTTGCTCGGGCCGACTCATCGCGGCTATGTGGAACGGGCGAACTTCGTGGTGCTGCGTTCGCCGGACGTGCCGTCGATCCTGGTCGAGACCGCCTTCATCAGCAATCCGGCCGAGGAGCGCAAACTGCGCGATCCGTCGCATCAGAAACAGCTCGCCGAAGCGGTGATGGGCGGCGTGAAGAACTATTTCGAATCGACGCCACCACCCGGCACGTGGTTCGCGATGCAGGCTGCGCGCCGCAACGGTGTCGAGCTGGCATCGAGCAAGGCTCCGAGCAAGGTTCCAGGCGACGCTCCGGGCGAGGCGCCGGATGTCGACAGGAATCCTTCGCCGAAGGCGACCAGCGGCAGCCACTCCATCGCGGCCAGCAATCCGCCACCTCCGGCAGATGCCGGCGTACGCGATCTGCACCGGGTCGGCCGTGGCGAAAGTCTGCGCAGTATTGCGCGTCAGTACGGCATCAGTGTCGGTGCGCTGAAAAATGCCAACCAGATAAGTACCGATACGGTGCATGCCGGCACCATGCTGGCCATTCCCACCGGCTGACTTCATGCCTCGCCCCTGAGCGCCGCCGCCGTTCGCTGCTAAAGTTCGCGGATGACCGTGATCCGCCTGCTTCCTCCCGAACTCATCAACCAGATCGCCGCCGGCGAGGTCATCGAGCGTCCGTCCTCGGTGGTCAAGGAGCTGGTCGAAAACAGCCTCGACGCCGGTGCCAGCCGCATCGAGGTGGATATCGAGGCGGGCGGTGCTCGCCTGATCCGCGTGCGCGACGATGGCGGCGGCATCCATGTCGATGAGCTGCCGCTGGCAGTGGCGTCGCACGCGACCAGCAAGATCGGCAGCTTCGACGATCTGGAACACGTTGCCAGCATGGGTTTTCGTGGCGAGGCGCTGGCCTCGGTATCGTCGGTGTCGCGTTTCGCGCTGACCTCGCGGGCACGCGATCAGGATGCCGCCTTCCGTATCGAAGTCGACGGCGGCAAGCTGCAGGCAGCACGCCCGGCGCAGCACCCGCAAGGCACCAGCGTCGAGGTACGCGACCTGTTCTACAACGTGCCGGCGCGGCGGAAATTCATGCGCGCCGAGCGCACCGAATTCGCGCACATCGACGACTTGCTGAAGTCGCTGGCACTGGCGCGCGGCTCGGTGGAGTTTCGGCTCAGCCACAACGGCAAGCCAGTGCGCATCTGGAAGGCCGCCCGCGACGAGCAAGCGGCGCTGCAACGGGTTGCCGAGGTGCTCGGCGAGGAATTTCCGGCGCAGAGCCTGCGCATCGATCACGCCATGGCCGGCCTGCATCTGTCCGGTTGGGTCGGTCTTCCGACCGCGTCGCGCGCGCAGGCCGACTCGCAATATTTCTACGTCAATGGCCGGCTGGTGCGTGACCGCATTGTCGCCCATGCGGTGCGCCAAGCGTATGCCGACGTACTGTTCCACGGTCGCCACGCAGCGTTCGTGCTGTATCTGGAACTCGATCCGGCGGGTGTCGACGTGAACGTGCATCCGGCCAAGCAGGAAGTACGCTTCCGCGAGCAACGACTGGTGCACGATTTCCTGTTCCGCACCCTGCACGAAGCGTTGGCGCAGACACGGGCCGGACTGAATACGCTGCCGGCGTCGGAGCCGATGCCGGTGGTGGCAGGATCGTATGCCGCACCCATGGCGTCCAACGCAGCGGCGTGGTCCGGTCAGTTCAGTCAGAACCGCTTGAATCTGGGCGTGCGCGACGCTCCACTTGCCGGTTATGCCGCCTTGCTCGGCGAATCATCTTCCTTGTCGGGTGCGTCCTCCGCACCGATGCCGGCGACGGAAGAGGGCGAGGCACCGCCGCTCGGCTTCGCGATCGCCCAGCTGAAAAACATCTTCGTGCTGGCCGAGAATGCGCACGGACTGGTGCTGGTCGACATGCACGCGGCACACGAGCGGATCACCTACGAGAAACTGAAATCCGGCCGTGTCACCAGCAACCTGCGTTCGCAGATGCTGCTGGTGCCGCTGGGCATCGCGGTCAGCGCGAAGGAAGCGGCCGCCGCCGAGGAACATGCCGAGGCGTTGGCCGAGTGGGGTCTGGAGCTCTCGCGCAGCGGTCCGGCGACGATCGTGGTGCGACGCATTCCGGCGTTGCTGGAAGGTGCAGATGTCGGCCAACTCAGCCGCGACGTATTGTCCGAACTGGCTCAGCACGGCAGCTCGCGCCGGCTGCAGGAACTGGAAAACGAGCTGCTCTCCACCATGGCCTGCCATGGTTCGGTGCGTGCGGGACGACGGTTGACCCTTCCAGAAATGAATGCGCTGCTGCGTGAGATGGAAGCAACCGAACGCTCCGGACAATGCAATCATGGTCGCCCGACCTGGATCCAGCTTAGTCTGGCTGAGCTCGACAAGTTGTTCATGCGCGGTCGTTGACGCGCCATTCGTAGTCGTTTTGCTGGAGATACCGATGATCCGTACCAGCCTGTTTGTTGCCGCCGCCATTCTGGGAGTTGCTACCGTGCACGCCACCGACACCG
>DASZCB010000397.1:0-7955 GCA_035943575.1 Rhodanobacter sp.
CTGCCGGCGAGACCTTGTCGCCGTACTCGATCTCCGCTTCGGCCAGTGCCGAGGCGCAGTCGAAGCACCAGTACACAGGCTTGGCGCCACGTACCACGTGGCCGTTGGACACGATGCGCGCCAGCGCGCGCAGCATGTCCGCCTCGTATTTGAAATCCATCGTGCGGTACGGATGCTGCCAGTCGCCGAGCACGCCGAGCCGCTTGAAATCGTTGCGCTGCGCATCGACCTGCTCGGCGGCGTACTCGCGACATTTCTGGCGGAACGCGGCAGCATCGAGCTTGTCGCCCGGCTTGCCGAATTTCTTCTCCACCGCAATCTCGATCGGCAGGCCGTGGCAATCCCAGCCCGGCACGTACGGCGCGCGGTGACCGGCCAGCAGCTTCGACTTGACCGTGATGTCCTTGAGGATCTTGTTGACCGCGTGGCCGATGTGGATCGAGCCGTTCGCATACGGCGGGCCGTCATGCAGCACGAACACGCTGTCGCGATCGGCCGTCTTCTGCTGGATCTGCGCATAGCGGTCGATCCGCTCCCACTCGGCCAGCCAGCCCGGTTCGCGCTTCGGCAGATCGCCGCGCATCGGAAATGCCGTCTGCGGCAGGTTGATCGTGTTCTTGTAGTCATGGGTCATTGCGTGGATGCCGTTACTGAAGTGTTGCCGTCCGCCAGCTGGCGAACAAAGAGTTCAAAGTTAAACGATACGTGCGCGTGCCGGAAGCCAGTTCACGCCTCGACCAATCGCGGATTCATGCCCAGCAGCTCGCGCGCCATGCGGGAATCCAGCGCCATCTGCGCCTTCAGCGGCTCCAGTCCGTCGAACTTCTGCTCGTCGCGCAGCTTGGCGACGAACTCCACCGCCATGCGCTGGCCGTACAGGTCGCCGTCGAAGTCGAACAAGTGCACTTCCAGCAGCGGTTCGCTGACTTGGTTCACGGTCGGGCGCACACCGAGGCTGGCCACGCCCGGCCAGCTGCATTCGCCCTCGCCCAGCCCGACGCGCACCGCGAAAATGCCGTGCACCGGGCTGACCCGCTGCTGCAGATGGATGTTGGCGGTGGGATAGCCTAAGGTACGGCCGAGCTGGTTGCCGTACTCGACCTTGCCCTCGATCACGAACGGCCGACCCAGCAGCGGGTCGGCGCCGGCAAACTCGCCGGCAGCCAGCAAGGCGCGCACCCGACTGGCCGAAATGCGGCCGCCGTCGAGCTGCACAGGCGGCATGGTGCAAGCGGCAAAGCCGAGCTGCGCACCCATCCGTTCCAGCAACGCAACGTCGCCGCAGCGCTTGTGGCCGAAACGGAAATCGCCACCCACCCATACTTCGCGCGCGGCCAGCCGTTCGACCAGCACACGCCGTACGAAATCCTCGGCCGACATCGCGGTCAACGTCTGGTTGAAGCGCAGCAGCAAGGTGTGCTCCATGCCGGCGGCAGCAAAGCCACGCAATTTTTCGCGCACGCTGGACAAGCGCGGCAACGGCTCGGTGGAAAAGAATGCACGCGGCAGCGGCTCGAAGCTCACCACGACCGGGCCGCTATCGAGCTCCTGCGCACGCTCGCGCACCTGCGTCAGCAACGCCTGATGCCCGCGATGCAGGCCATCGAACGCACCGACCGCAATCACGCTGCCACGCGGCGCCAAACAAGGGCCCGCAACATCCCTGGAAAGTCTCATCATCGCGTGAGTATAACGGGCGCGCGGGCAGCGACTCAGGCGGCCCGCAGATCACGTAGCCGGAAGCCGCCGGCGAACAGCATGCCGACATACGCCGCGCCACCGGCCGTCACCAGCACCAGCAGATGCCACACGCGGGTCAGCCAGCGCACGTTGGACCAGTCCGACCACAGCCAGCGCCCCAGCAGCAGCACCGCTACCATCACCGTACACGCCAGCACCAGTCGCAACAGATGCCGCGACCAACCCGGCTGACGCTGGTAGACGCCGGACTTTTTCAGCCAGTGCCACAGCAGCCACAGGTTGACGTAGGAAGCCACCGCACTGGCCAGGCCCAGCGCCATGTGCAGGCCAGGCAGCTGTGCCAGACCGTCCAGCCACCGCTGCTGCTTCAGCGCAGCCGGTGCCCACAGCTCGAACAGCAGCACCAGAAACAGCACATTCAGCAGCATGTTGGTGATCAATGAAGCTACCCCCGCGCGCACCGGGGTACGTGTGTCCTGCCGCGCATAGAAAGCCGGCAGCAGCACCTTCACCAGCGCAAACGCTGGCAATCCGAAACTCAGCGCGGTGATCGACAGTGTGGCCATATCGGTATCGTGCACGGTCCAGCGGCCATGCTGGAAAATCGTCGCCACCAACGGCTCAGCCAGCAACATCAACCCGAACATCGCCGGCACCGCAATCAGCAGGGTTACCCGCAGCCCCCAATCCAGCGCACGCGAGAATCCGGCCATATCGGTGGAAACATGATGACGCGACAGCGACGGCAGAATCACCGTGCCCAGCGCCGCCCCGAACACGCCCAGCGGCAATTCCAGAAAGCGGTCCGCCTGCGACAGCCAGGTTTGCGAGCCAATGATCAGGTACGAGGCGATCACCGTGTCGAACAGCAGGTTGATCTGCGCCACCGACGAGCCAAACAGGGTCGGCACCATCAGCCGCATGATCTTCCGCACGTCCGGATGACTCCAACCCCAGCGCGGCAAGGTCAGCAGATCCAGCCCGCGCAATGCCGGCAACTGGAACAGCAGTTGCAGGAAGCCGGCAACCAGGACTGCCCAGCCCATCGCCAGGATCGGCGTCTGCAACCGCTTCGACAGCCACAGCGCGCCGGCGATCATGCACAGGTTAAGAATCACCGGCGTCAATGCCGGCAAGCCGAAACGATGAAAACTGTTCAGCGCGCCGCCGGACAGCGCGGTCAGCGACACAAACAGCAGAAACGGAAAGGTCAACCGCAGCAGCTCGACGGTGAGCTCGAACTTGCGCGGCTCGTCGATCGCGCCGGGCGAAAACAGCGTCGTCACCTGCGGCGCAAAGATGATGCCCAGCGCGGTGATCACCAGCAGCACGCCGCCGAGCGTGCCCGACACCCGCGACATCAGGTTCTTCAGATCCGCATGCGTACCCTTTTCCTTCACCTCGGTGAATACCGGCACGAACGCGGTGGAAAACGAGCCCTCGGCAAACAGCCGGCGCATAAAATTAGGGATGCGGAACGCCACCCAGAACGCGTCGGTGGCCCCGTTGGCGCCGAATGCGGCGTTGATCGACATGTCGCGCACCAGGCCAAGCACCCGCGAGATCATCGTCATGCTGCTGAACGAGAGCAGCCCGCGGAACATGCTGGGGGACTTCATGTGGCTGTCGTTACCTTCGGCGTGGATCGTGCAGGGCGCGTAGTTTGACAGCCGCCGCGGGCAAGATGACAGCCCGTGCTGTGGCAGAATGCTGGCGCCGCGGCGGCTCCGATGAAGGACTGCCCGCCCGCGAACTGCCCGACCGTCTTCTAAATGATTGACGCAACGGCGAATCGACCGCATAATTGGCGTCTTTTTCCAACCCCAACACTGCATTCCGGAGTTCTACCTTGGCCAACATCAAGTCCGCGAAGAAGCGCGCGCGCCAGTCCGAACAGCGCCGCCTGCGCAACATCAGCGCCCGCTCCATGGTCCGCACCGCCCTGAAGAAGGTCGTCAAGGCCATCGAGGCCAAGGACAAGGCCGGCGCCATCGCCGCGTTCACCATCGCCCAGCCGGTGATGGATCGCTACGCCGCCCGCGGCCTGATCCACAAGAACAAGGCTGCCCGCCACAAGAGCCGCCTCAACGCGAAGATCCGCGAACTGGCGTAAGCCGGGGCGCGATTCGAGTTGCATGAAGAAGCCGGCGCAAGCCGGCTTTTTCATGCCTGGCTTCGTAGAGTGGGTATTGCCCGCCCTGCGCAATGCCATGTCGCGTTATTGCCGCGGGCGAAATTCCAGCGGCATCGGTGCTGCCCGCGCCGCGGCCGGTGGCTTGGTTCCGCAGGCGCCACAAGTGCTGCAACCGTCACTGCAATTACCCGTCGCCTGTTTGGGCTGAAGGCGTTGCCCGAAGGCACGCACCCATGCGGCACGTCCAGGCCGGCTGTACCGGATCGATGCCGCTGCCAGCCAGCGGTTGGTCAGCGTGGGCGCCAGCTTGCGGAACACGATCAGCACGCTGGCCAGCACGACCAGGCCGATCACTGCGTACTGCACCAGCAGACTCGTGCTCATGTCAGCATCCTTGTCACCTGGTAGACGACGAACGACGCGGCGTAGGCCATCACGAACATGTAGCCGAACGAGATCGCCACGTTGCGCCAGGAGTTGGTCTCGCGACGGATCACCGCCAGCGTGGACATGCACTGCGGCGCGTACGCGAACCACACCAGCAGCGACAGCGCACTGGCCAGCGAAATCTGCCCGGCCAGCGCATGACCCAGCCCGCCAGTCGCCTCGCCACCGACCAGATAGACGGTGGCCAGCGCGGCCACGGCCGTCTCGCGCGCGGCGAACGCCGGAATCAGCGCCAGGCTGATCTGCCAGTTGAAACCGATCGGCGCGAAGATGTATTGCAGGCCACGCCCGATATAGCCGGCGAAGCTGTAATTGATGGCCGGCCCGGTTGCGCCTGCCGGCGGCGACGGGAAGGTGGAGATGAACCACATCAGCACGGTCAGCCCCAGGATCACGCCGGTCAGGCGCTTCAGGAAAATCGCGCCGCGCTCGTACAGGCCGATCGCCACGTCGCGCACTTTCGGCATACGGTACGACGGCAGTTCCATCAGCAGCGCATGTTCGCTCTTGTCGCGGCGGAGGTGCTTCATCACCCAGCCCACCGCCATCGCGCCGAGGATGCCTGCCAGGTACAGCGCGAACAGCACGATGCCCTGCAGGTTGAACACGCCGAACACGTAGTGGATGGGAATGAACGCGCCGATCAGCAGCGCATACACCGGCAGGCGCGCCGAACAGGTCATCAACGGGGCAATCAGGATAGTGGCCAGACGGTCGCGCGGATCCTGGATGCTGCGCGTGCCCATGATGCCGGGGATCGCGCAGGCAAAACTCGACAGCAGCGGGATGAACGAGCGCCCGGTCAGCCCCACCGACAGCATCAGGCGATCGAGCAGGAACGCCGCGCGCGGCAGGTAGCCGGATTCCTCTAGCGTGAGAATGAACAGGAACAGCACCAGGATCACCGGCAGGAAGCCGAGCACGGTACCGATGCCACCGAACAGGCCATTGACCACCAGGCTCTGCAACGGCCCGGCCGGCATCAACGTGGCCACATGGCCGCCCATCCAGCCGAAGCCGCTGCCAATCAGATCGCTCACCGGCTTGCCCGCGGCATACACCGCCTGGAACACCAGAAACATCACCAACGCGAGAATCATCAGTCCGAATACCGGATGCAGCACCCACCGGTCGAGCGCATCATCGAGCACTGCCGTGGTGCGCGGCATCGTCACCGTTGCGGTCAATATCTCGCGCACCTGCGCGTGCAGGTCGGCACGGCTGGCCGCGTCATCCGGTTGTGCCGGCGCGGCCGTCGGCATCTCGCCATCGACCCGTTCGATCAGGGCCTTGGCGCCGCCACGCTTCACCGCGACAGTTTCCACCACCGGCACGCCGAGGCGCCGCTGCAGTTCCGGCACGTCGATGACAATGCCGCGACGGCGCGCGGTATCCATCATGTTCAACGCCAGCACGATCGGCCGACCCAGTCGCTTGACCTCCAGCACGAAACGCAGATGCAGGCGCAGATTGGTGGCGTCGGCCACGCAGATGATCAGATCCGGCACCGCCTCACCCGGGTAGTTGCCGGCGCAGACGTCGCGGGTGATCTGCTCGTCCGGGCTATTCGCCTCGAAGCTGTACGTACCCGGCAAGTCGAGGATCTGCAGCACCCGGCCGGACGGCGCGGTGAAACGGCCTTCCTTGCGCTCGACGGTAACGCCGGCGTAGTTCGCCACCTTCTGCCGGCCACCGGTAAGCAGGTTGAACAGCGCCGTCTTGCCGCAATTCGGGTTGCCGACCAGAGCGATCCGCAGGGTCGAGGCACTCATGCTGCCACCTCGCTGCGCACGCTGATACGGGCCGCCTCGGCACGGCGCAGGGCAAAGCGCGTGTAGCCGATCTGGATCAGCACCGGATCGCCGCCCATCGGCCCAATCGCCACCACCCGCACCGGCTCGCCATCGACAAACCCCAGATCGCGCAGGCGCTGCGCGATCGGATCTGCCGCATGCGCATCGTGCACACGATCCACCACGGCGGGAGCACCTTTGGGCAACTCGGACAGACGCACGGCCGATTCTCAAATAAGAATTGTTCGCATTGTAACCCTTTGTTCGTTCCGCTGCACCAGCTCGCATTCCCGCGATGGGCAGCGTTTATCATGGGCAAATTTGCGGGGACGACCGATGACCGATTCCATCCTGAGCGAGCGCCGCGGCGCGGTGGCATGGCTCACCCTGAACCGCCCGCAGATCCACAACGCGTTCGACGATGCGCTGATTGCCGCGCTCACCGACGCGCTGGCGCAGGCCGACGCCGACCCCGCCGTGCGCTCGGTGGTGTTAAGCGGCAACGGCAGCTGCTTCTCCGCTGGTGCCGACCTCAACTGGATGCGCGGCATGGCCGGCGCCAGCGAGCAGGCAAACCGCGAGGACTCGCTGCGCCTGGCCCGGCTGATGCGAAACCTGCAATTCCTGTCCAAGCCGACCATCGCACGCGTCAACGGCGCCGCCTACGGCGGTGGCGTGGGCCTGGTCGCCTGCTGCGATATCGCGGTCGGCGTCGACACCGCCAAGTTCGCGCTATCGGAAGTAAAGCTTGGTCTGGTGCCGGCAGTGATCTCGCCATACGTGATCGCCGCCATCGGCCTGCGCGAAGCGCGCCGGCTGTTCATCACCGGCGAAGTGTTCGACGCCGACACCGCGGCGCGGATCGGCCTGCTGCATGCCGCCGTTCCCCCCGCCGAACTGGATGAAGCGATCGAGCGTCAGCTGTATCTGCTGGCCAAGGCCGGCCCGCAGGCCCAGCGCGAAGCGAAACAGCTGGCCCTGCGCATCGGTGGCACCGACCTCGTGCAGGCCGAGCGCATCGATACGGCCAATGCCGCACTGATTGCACGTCTGCGCGTGTCCGAGGAAGGCCAGCACGGCCTCAGCGCGTTTCTCGACAAGCGCGCGCCGGCATGGGTGGGCACGGCGTAACATCCGCGTCGCCGCCAGTTGCGGCGCTCCGGCAGCCCGAGCCCCTTCCCCGACACGCGGTGAAATACATGCCCCATCCGATCATCAATCTGGCCGACGTCGAGCTGCGGCCACTGCCGCCAGGTTTCGCACCCGGCGGCACGGCTGCGGAACGTTTCGATCCGCACATCGGCCGCGTGTCCGGCCAGCTCGGTGCGCAGAAGCTCGGCTACAACGTCACGGCGCTGGCGCCGGGGAAACGGGCGTTTCCGTTCCACAACCATCGCGTCAACGAGGAAATGTTCCTCGTGCTCGATGGCACGGGTGAAGTGCGCATCGGCGACACGCGCCATCCGATCCGCAGCGGCGACATCATCGCGTGTCCGTCCGGTGGCCCGGAAAGCGCGCACCAGATCATCAATACCGGCGCTGTCGAACTGCGCTACTTCGCCGTCAGCACCCAGCTGTTGCCGGAGGTCTGCGAATACCCCGACTCCGCCAAGCACGCCGTGATGGCCGACTTCGGCCCGGATACCGAGGGCAAGCCGCAGATGTTCCGCAGCGTGGGCCGCAGCGGCACATCGCTGGACTACTGGGAAGGCGAATAAGGAGCCCTTGCATGCCTGGACCGATAATCAATATTGCCGATGTCGAAGTATGCGTGGCTCCATCCGGCCCGGCGCCCACGAGCCCGACGGCCGAGCCTTACGATCTGCGCTGGGGAGAGATCGCTAGCCGCATCGGTGCGCGCAAGTTCGGCTACAACCTCA
>DASZCB010000398.1:0-4441 GCA_035943575.1 Rhodanobacter sp.
CTCCCAGGCGCAGGCGCAGACCGTAACGCTGCTCCCATTCCTTCGCCTGGCGGCAGGCGGTGCGCATCACCCATTCGCCGATCGAGACGATCAGGCCGCTCTCCTCGGCCAGCGGAATGAACACCGCCGGACTGATCATGCCCAGCTCCGGATGCTCCCAGCGCACCAGCGCCTCCATCCCGACGATGTCCTCGGTCTCGGTGTTGACCTGCGGCTGGTAGACCACACGCAGCTCGCCGTTGCCTTCGGCATGGCGCAAGCGGGTCTTCAACGCCATGCCGTGTTCCTTGGCGTATTCCGGACTTACTTCGTAGATCTGGAAATTGTTGCGACCGAGATGCTTGGCCGCGTACATCGCCTCGTCGGCATGCTTGAGCAGGGTCTGCGCATCGCCTGCATCGTCGGGGAAGAAGCTCAGTCCCATCGATGCGGTCACTTGCAATTCGGTGCCGTCATCGAGGTACAGCGGCGTCTCCATTATCTGCACGATCTTTTCGGCCACGCGCAGCACATCGTCGTTCTTCACGATGTGCCGCAACACGATGGTGAATTCGTCGCCCGCATAGCGGGCCACCGTGTCGGAAGCGCGGATGCTTCCGCACAGGCGTTGGGTGACCGTGCGCAACACCTGGTCGCCGGCGGCATGACCGTAGGTATCGTTGATCGCCTTGAAACGGTCGAGATCGACGAACAGCATCGCAAAGCACTCACCGTTGCGGGTCGCCTCGCGAATGATCGTGTCCAATCGATCGTTGAACAGCAACCGGTTCGGCAAGCCGGTCAAGGCATCTACCAAGCCTTCAGCGCGGCCCTGCTCGCGCGTACGACCCAGTTCCAGCACCTGCGCAAAGCGGGCCGCAGCGCAACGCAATACCGGCTCGATAATGCCCATCTCGCCGAAGCCTCGGCGACTGCCGGCCAGCATCGCGCCGAGCACGGTGTGGCGTTCGTCGTAAAGCGGCAAACCAGCGAACCCAGCCAGATCGAGTTGCTGCAACAACGGGTCGATCGGTGCCAGCCGCTTCGCGTCGGATCGGTACAGGATAGGCTTGCCGCCCAATACCAGTTGCAGGGAACTCTGCAGTTGCGCTGGCGGCCATGCCGGGTCGTCGCCATTCCACAGCTGCAGCAGTTGGGTCGGTGCGTCGGCACCGTCCTGGCGCGTCGACCAGACGGCAAGGTAATCCAGGCCCAGTTCGTCAAACAGCAGGCGGCCAGCCGCGATCTGCGCATCGACGCCGCTCGTCGAAGCAAAGATGCGCGACAGCAGCGACAACGCGGCCTCGGCGCGCAGGTCGGCGCGATCGCTGCGGAACATCAACGCCAGCGCATCGCGCCCGGCGTGCCGGATGCGCCGCACACTGGCCTGGCCGGTGTCGACGCCCTGCGCCGACTTGCGTTGGCACGGATACCAGATGCGGTCGGCCTCGGCCAACACCTGCGCAATCGGGATGCCCTCGAAGCGCAGGACCTCGGACAACGGTAGCCCTTCCCACTGACTGGCATGCATGCGGCTGTGCCGGGCCAACGTCGGGCTGACCTCAAGCAGGCGATTCGTCTGCACGTCGGCAATCAGCCACTCGCTACCGCCTTCCTCGAAGGCGTAGCGGTAATCCTCATGCGCACCACTGGCGGGTACGACGATCGCCTTGCGCTGGCCTTCCTTACCGGTTTGCGAGCGACGCCAACGCGCCACCAGTTCGCTGCCGATCTGGCTGGCAAAAAGCCAAGCCGTGATGTCCGCCGGAAGATCGGTGGCGCTGAGCGAGGCCTCCTCCGCCAATACGGCGATCAGCGGCGTATCGGCTCCGCCCGGCAAGCGCCGCAGTTGCTCGCAGCTGATCCTGGCCTGCTGCTCGTCGCCGGTCAGCACGATCACCATCAACTGCAGCGGCGGCAGTGGCGGACGTCCCTCCAGCAAGATTGCCGCATGCGCGACATCGCGGGCGCTGTGGATCTGCGGATAGCCGGCCTGATCGAGCGCATCGAACAGGCTGCGACGCAATTCGCGCTGGGCAGCGACCACCAGGATGCCGGAGTTCATGCGTGGGCCTGCCTCAAAGTATCCGGCCTCAAACCAGCCAGCGGCCATCGCGCAGGCGCAGGCGCCGCGGCTGGCTGTCTTCGCTGCACAGGCGCACCGCCAGCGCACCCAGATGCTCGACCAATGCCGATGGCGCATCGATCAGCACGACGCGGCGCAGATGCTCCTTGGGTGCACGGGCGAGTTGACGCAGCAAGGTGGCATCCATCGCCGACAGCGGCAACTCCAGTCCGAGCAGGAAATAGACACCGAAGTGCATGCTCTGCTGCATGTATCGCAAGGCATTTCCTAGCCTCTGACAATCCGGCACTCGAACATGCGCATCGCGCAAGCTGCCCAGGCCGGTGTCTGGCTGCCACAGGTACACCGCCTGGCCGGTATGCCGCGCAATCGCACGGAAATGATTGATCAATGCGTGAACATCCTTGCTGTCCAGTACGACCAGACCGCTGGGCGCAGCCAGGATCCGCTCGAAAATCTCGGCGCCGGCTTGCGGTGGGGCGGAGGCCATTGCGGAAGTCATTGCGTCCCGTCCTGCGGCATCAGCGAATGCCATGGTGAAGTCGGCGCGACTGCGACTGACTGCGTGATTTGCCGGACACGAGCCCGACCGTTGTGTGGCCCATTGAACCATGACGGTTCGTTCCCTTGCCCAGTACCTCTGGTTCACGCCCTATCTGGGCGACCAACCAGCCACGGCATGCTGTTTCCCGCCGATGGTCCGATTTCACACCGGCGCCGTCGCACGGTCAAGCGAACCCGTCACATCTCGCAATCAAGGCAGCGGAACGGTATGGTTCAGGCTTCCTCCACCACGCCTGTATGCCCATGTTCGAAGGATTGCGCTTCAACCACTGGAAGACCAGCGAAGGTGACGACGGCGTTGTCACACTGACGCTCGACCGCGCTGGCAGCAGCGTCAACGCGATCTCCCGCGCCGTGCTGGACGAGCTCGAGCAGATCGTCGAGCGGCTGGCGATCGAGAAACCAGCCGGTGTCATCCTCCATTCGGCAAAACCTTCGGGGTTTGCGGTGGGCGCCGACATCAAGGAGTTTGTCGAGTACGCCAGGCATGACACCGTGCTGGAAAACATCGAGCACGGTCAGCGCGTCTATGAGGCCCTGGCGCGGCTTCCCTGCCCCACCGTGGCGGCCGTGCATGGTGCCTGCATGGGTGGCGGCACCGAACTGATCCTGGCCTGTCGCCAGCGCATCGCGGCCGACGACGACAAGACGCGGATCGCGCTGCCCGAGGTGATGCTCGGCATCCATCCCGGTTGGGGCGGTACGGCACGGTTGCCGCGTTTGATCGGTGCCACCGAAGCGTTGCCGATCATGCTCACCGGCAAGCCGCTGTCGGCGAAGCGGGCGCTGGGCCTGGGCGTTGTCGATCGCGTGGCCCGTCCCGAAGAGCTGCTGGCCGAGGCACGAGTGCTGCTGCGTCACCCGCAGCAGCACCCGTTTGCGCGACGTGCCAAGGCATGGGCCAGCAACACCTGGCTGGCGCGGCAGATCCTGGCACCGATCGTGCTCAAGCAGACCGCAGCGAAGGTGCGCATGGAGCATTACCCGGCCCCGTTCGCGATGATCGACGTGTGGAAACGCGGCGGCTCCAGCGTCCAGCAGCGCTTGAAGATCGAGGCACGCTCGGTGGCGAAGCTGGCGAAGACGCCGACCGCGCAGAACCTGATCCGCATCTTCTTCCTGCAGGAGCGACTGAAGGGTCAGGGCGGCGGTACCGATCCGGGCATCAAGCATGTGCATGTGGTCGGTGCCGGCGTGATGGGCGGCGACATCGCCGCGTGGGCCGCGTTCAAGGGTTTCGACGTAACCCTGCAGGATCGCGAGATGAAATTCATCCAGCCCGCGTTGGATCGCGCCCGCCAGCTCTACGAGAAGAAGCTGAAGACACCGGAAAAGGTCGAGGCCGTCGTCCGCCGCCTGCGTGCCGATGTGGAAGGCAGCGGCATCGCTTCGGCCGATCTGGCCATCGAGGCGATCTACGAGAACACCGCGGCGAAACAGGCGCTGTACGCCACCATCGAACCGCAATTCCAGGCCGATGAGATCCTCGCCAGCAATACCTCCAGCATTCCGCTGGATCAGCTGCGTGAAGGTCTGCAGGCCCCGCAGCGCTTCCTCGGCCTGCACTTCTTCAACCCGGTGGCACAGATGCCGCTGGTCGAGGTGGTGCGCCACGACCAGCTCGACCCCTCCATCGAGAAACGCGCGCTGGCGTTCTGCAAAGCGATCGGCAAATTGCCGGTGGCGGTCAAGGGCACGCCTGGCTTCCTGGTCAACCGCATCCTGATGCCGTACCTGCTCGAGGCGATGCGCCTGTACAGCGAAGGCGTACCCGGGCCGGTGCTGGATCGCGAGGCGAAGAAATTCGGCATG
>DASZCB010000399.1:0-4275 GCA_035943575.1 Rhodanobacter sp.
CCGACGTAAACACGCGCCTCCAGTGTGTCGTTGTCGACCACCAGCAGCGCGGCCGACGTGCGCGCCGGCAGGCGCGACAGATACTCGGTGACCCGATCCTCGGCCGCGCGCTGCAGGTCGGCGTCGATGGTGCTGACGATGCGTCGCGCCTGGGGCTGTTGCTGGTGCAGTCGTTCGGCCAACAAGGCCGCGGACAGCGGCGCGCGCAGCGAACGCGCGACCACCGGCTCGATCGCCGCGTCACGCACCTGCGCGGCGTTCCACACGCCGAGATCGCGCATGCGCCTGAGCACTTTGTCGCGTGCGGCACGCGCAGCGTCGGGATGACGATCCGGACGCAGCCGGCTCGGCGACTGCGGCAACACCGCCAGCAAGGCCGCCTCGGCACGCGAGAGCTGGCTGGCTGGCTTGCCCAGATACGCCCACGAAGCCGCCTCGACGCCTTCGATCGGACCGCCGAACGGTGCATGGTTGAGATACAGCTCGAGGATCTGCGGCTTGCTCAGATGTGCCTCCAGCTGCAGCGCGCGAAAGATCTGCACCAACTTGCCGCCAAACGTATGCGGACGGAACCCATCAGAGCCGGGCTCGATGATCCGCGCCACCTGCATGGTCAACGTCGAGCCACCCGACACGATATGTCCGTGCCGCAGCCCGCCGGCGAAACCGCGTACCAGCGCATACGGATTGACGCCGGGATGCCGGTAGAACCAGCGGTCCTCGTAATGCAGCAAGGCCGTGAGATACAGCGGCGAAACCTGCTTCGCGGTGATCGGATAGCGCCACACGCCGTCGCTGTCGGCGAACGCGCGCAACGGCGTGCCGTCACGCGCCAATACCACGGTGCTGCCGGTGTCGGGCGCGGGAAGATGCAACGGAAACAGGCGGTCGAGCAGCAACGCGATGAGCAGCAGCACTACCAACGTTACGACGATGGCACGCAGCCAACGCCACCGATGACGACGCGGTGATCCGGGCGCGGAAGTGAGAGTAGCCGTGGTCATGGCGCTCGGGACGAATGGAATGACGCATCGACGCGGACTGATGTCCGCGCCGATGCTTTGTGCCGGTTACGGTTCGATCACGGTGATCTGTGCCGGCACCGGCTTGCCGATGCCGCGTACCGCCGGGCGATACATGTCCTCGACCAGTGGCGGCGGCACGGTGTAGACGCCGGGCGTGACCGCGCGTACCAGGTAGAACACGTGGGTGGCGTTCTGCGCATTGCCGAATTCCGCATTGCCACGCTGCAGTTTCAACGCGGCGGCGTAGCGGTCGTCGCGGTATTCCTCGTGCACGATGTCGGCCGCGCCGCTGTGCTGGGCGAGGTCGATACCGTCGATCACCACGCCTTCCCACTGGCCTGCGCTGCCGAGGTTGAGGTTTTCCACTTCGAGTCCGCCGGGCAGCAGGTCGGTAATCATCGCGTCAGGGATGTTCATGCGTGCTTCGATGCTCAGCTCGACGATCAGCGTGTCGCCCTCCTTCAGCGTGTCGCCGGTCCACGGCTTGCCGTCGGTGGTGAAGTAGCTGCGGCGGATATCGATCTGGCTTGGATCGGCCGCCGGCGCCTTCTGCGGAATGCCAGCCACATCGAGCGTGGCGAACACCGTGGCGGTGCCGGTGGGTTGCACGGTGACGCCGCTGGCGAGTTCGGCCACGCTCAGCGCACGGCTCCACATATGCTTGCCCGCTGGTGCCTGCTCGGTCTTGCCACCGGCACTTACCGATACCGCCAGCGGTGCATCCGCCGCCGCATCGAACGCGCGCGCAACGCGGGCGATCGCCACCTGCTCCTGCGTGCTCATATATGACCACGACCAGTGGTAGTACGGGATCTTCTGCTGCATCTCGTGCTCGCGCACGCTGGCGTTGCGCGCCCAGTCGATCAACTTGGCGTCGTAGTCGGGCTTGCTCATGCCGTAGCTGTGGGTCAGCGCGACCATCACCGCGAGATCGCGCAGATCGGAGCCGTAATCCCCGACGTACCACGGGCGCTCCTTGTCCCACGCGAAGGCTTCAGCGATCGCCTTCTGCGCACGATCGTTGTCGCCCATCAGCTTAAGCGCCACACCCAGATGCACCAGCGGCAGCGGGCCCACCAGCTTCTTGCGGTCGTTGTCGAAGATCGCCCGCAGCGTGCCCAGCGGCGCGCGATTGACCCGCGCCAACACGAAGCCGGAATAGGCTTCGTCGGCAATCCGCATGTGATCGTGCTGCTCGTAGCTGTAGTACGGATGACCGCCAGCGAGCAGGTCGTCGCTGAGCCGCTGCAACGATTTCTGCAGTACGTCCTGCGGCACCGCGAAGCCGGCGTCGCGCGCGTCGAGCATGAAGTCGACCACGTACGGCGTCATGAACGTCTCGATCGGACTGGTGCCGCCCCAAAAGCTGAAGTGACCGTTGCTAGCCTGGAACGAGGCGATCCGCGCCAGAGCACTGTCCACCGCGCCCTTGCGCACGTCGTCGGCCATCGACGTGGTGCCGAGCGCCTTGGCCGTCTGGCCATCCAGAATCAGCGCGGCATAACCCTTGCTGGTGGTCTGCTCGATGCAGCCGTAGGGATAGTCCAGCAAGTGGCGCAGCGCCGAGTTGTACGGCAGCGGCGGCAGCGTGCTGAGGGTGAGCTGGGCACGCACCGTGGCCGGCAACAGGCCGGCAACCACGCCGGCATCGAGGTGCGCCGGCTTGCCGCCCTCGATCGCCAACGGCACGGTTTTCACCTGTTCCGGCCACGCCGGCCGCACGGCAAATTCGAAGTGGCGGTCGACCTGGTAATCGTTGAGCTCGGCATGAATATCGACTTTCGCCACCGCAGCACCGGCGCTGGCGGTGACCGGCATGGTCAGCGTCTTGCCGGCGCCGTCCTTCAGCGCCACGCTTTGCGTCGCGTTGTCGATGTTGATCAGACCGTCGCCCTTGACCGTGACCTTGGCCGTGCCATCCTTGCCGGAGAGATTTTTCAGGTCGAGGCTGATCCGTGCCTTGTCGCCGGCGGCCATCACCCGCGGCGTGCTCGGCTCGACCACCAGCGGCGCACGCACGACGATGTTGCCGTCGGCATTGCCGTAGCGCGCGTCGGTATACGCCAGCGCGGACAGCCGCAGGCTGCCGTTGAAATCCGGCACGTCCACCTGCAGCGTGGCCTTGCCGTTAGCGTCGAACACGGCCGGCCCGGCGAACAGATCCACGATCAGCACCTTCGGATTGAGCCGCGCAGCATGCGGCAGCGCCTTGCCGCTCATGTCGCCGCCGTAACGCAGCTTGGCCTCGGTGCCGTCCATCGCCTCGATCAGGCGGCTGTACAGGTCATACGCGTCGATGACCAGCGCGCGCTTGGCGAACAGCCACGCCCACGCGTCGGGCACCGGGTAGTTGGTGATGTTGAGCACGCCCTGATCGACCGCCGACAGCGTGACGTACGCGTGCTTGCCGGCCAGCCCATCGGCCTGCACGGTCACCTTGAGCGGGTTGCCCGGGCGCATCATCGCCGGCGCATCGAGCTTCAGCGGGATGCGTCGATCGGTACGATCCATGCTGACGTGTTCGATACCCATCGAGCGTGCCGGCGTGGTGTGTTCGTCGGCTGCGCCGCCGCGGAACACCAGTGCCACCACGTAGACGTCGTGGCGTTCCCAGTCCTTGGTCACCGGGATCTCGAAGGTGGCGCCGGCCTTCGCGTCGATGTTTTTGGTGTAGAGCAGATGATCCGACTCGACCAGCAGCACGCCGGGGCCATCATGCGGCGGCGTCACGCTGACCTTCATGGTGTCGCCGGCGCGGTAGTGCGCCTTGTCCAGCTGCAACTTGACCTTGTCCGGACGCGCCTCCTTGCCGAGGTTCTCGTCGTCCCAGCTGTAGCCGGCGAAGAACGGGAACGTGGTGGTCAGCTTGGTCTGCGGATCGAATACCTGCAGCTGGTAGCCGCCCCATTCGACCGGAAACTCGACCTTGACGCGCTGGCCGGCGGCAACGTCGATGTCTTTTTCCTCGATCAGCTGAAGATGCTGGTTGGCGGTGGACTTCCAGTTGTCGCCATGTTCGTACAGCCAGTAGAAGTCGCGTAGCTCGCGCTGCAGGCGCACCTTGAGATGCGAGCCGGCGACCAGCTTGCCGTCGACGTTCGCGCGCAGGATCTCGAAGCTGGCATTGCCCTCGCTCTCGGAGCCTTGCTTGGGGTCGAACAGCGGGCGCACGCCGACCAGTTCCGGCGCCGGCCAGTACACCCGTTTCAGTACGCGGGTGACCGCGCGACCGCCAGTTTCGAAGACGCTG
>DASZCB010000400.1:0-4983 GCA_035943575.1 Rhodanobacter sp.
ACCAGTTGGTCCTCCACCTTGGCGCGCACATACAACGCGGCCACAGCAAACAACGCGCTCAGGCCGAAACCGAAAAGCGCGAAGGAAAGGATCAATCGAAAACGCAGCTTACGCCTGGACTGCATCCGGCTCGACCATCCGATAGCCAATACCGTGCCGCGTGTGGATCAGCGGCTTCTCGAACGGTTTGTCGATGGCGGCGCGCAGGCCGTGGATATGCACGCGCAGCGAATCGCTGTCCGGCAACTCCTCGCCCCACACGCGCTGCTCCAGATCCTGCCGGGTGACCACCGACGGGCTCGCCTCCATCAGCGCCTGCAGCAGCTTCAGGCCGATCGGGTTGAGCTGGATCGACTTGCCCTCGCGATTCACCGTGAGCGTATCGAGATTGAAGGTAAGGTCGGCCACCTTCAGTACCCGGCTCTGCGGACCCTTGCCGCGACGCGCGAGCACTTCCAGCCGCGCGGCCAGCTCCTGCAGCGCAAACGGTTTGGTCATGTAGTCGTCGGCGCCGGATTCGAAGCCGGTCAGCTTCTGCTCCAGCGCATCGCGCGCGGTCAGCATCAGGATCGGGGTCTGCTTGTGCGCCTCGTGGCGCAGTTTGCGCGCCACTTCGAGGCCATCCATGCCGGGCAGCGTGAGATCCAGCACGATCACGTCGAAATCGTGCACCACCGCCAGATGCAGGCCGGTCACGCCGTCGCCTGCGAAATCGACCACGTTGCCGCGGTCTTCAAGATAATCGCCGATGTTGGTCGCGATATCGCTGTTGTCTTCGATCACCAGAACGCGCATGTGTCACTCCTGCGCAGCCGGCGCACGGGTCGGCTGAGGTTGCCAGCTTAACAAGCTTGCGTGAACGAAGCGCGCGGATCGCGATACAAAACTGAACGCACGGTGCCGCAGGCAAGAAAAAGGCCCAGATGCACGACTCGCCGTCGCCCACCTGAGCCCAAACTACTGCCCCGATACCATCATCTGCTCGTCACCGGGCCATAGCGGCCAGCGTGCCACGCAAAAAACAGTAACTGCTTTATAGGGGGTATCTGGTTACGGTGTAGTTAACCCGTTCTCACCTGGCCGTTAACGAGGCTGTGCGCCCCTTACAAGGCGCGCGCCGGCTTGCGCCGCGGGCGCGGTGGCTCGGCGGGCACGTCGGATGCCTGCGCCTGCAACAGATCCATGATCGCGCCGGCCACATCGACGCCGGTAGCCGCCTCGATGCCTTCCAGGCCGGGCGAGGCATTCACCTCAAGCAACAGCGGACCCCGATTGGAACGCAGAAGATCCACCCCGGCGATACCCAGGCCGAGGGCGCCAGCCGCCTGCACGGCG
Source organism: Rhodanobacter sp. (assembly GCA_035943575.1). GTDB lineage: Bacteria > Pseudomonadota > Gammaproteobacteria > Xanthomonadales > Rhodanobacteraceae > Rhodanobacter. The sequence goes on from DASZCB010000400.1 coordinate 1,336, forward strand.
ATGCGCTTCTCATCCGCACTCAAGGTCGCCGCCATCGCGGTGCCGCCGCGATGCAGGTTGGCGCGGAACTCGCCTGCGCTGGCATCGCGCTGCATCGCTGCCACCACTTTTTTGCCGACCACGAAGCAACGCAGGTCGCTGCCCTTGGCCTCGGCAATGAACTCCTGCACCAGGAAGTTCGCGTACAGGCCGCGAAACGCCTCGATCACGCTCTGCGAGGCGCTGCGTTTCTCGGCCAGCACCACACCGGTACCCTGGCTGCCTTCGTTGAGCTTGATCACATGCGGCGGATCACCCAGCAAGGCCAGCACGTCGGCAGTGTCGTCCGGGTTGTCGCCGAACACCGTGATCGGCATGTCGATCCCCTGCGATGCGAGGATCTGCAGGCAGCGCAACTTGTCGCGCGCACGCAGCACCGCATCGGAGGGGTTCGGCGTGTACACGCCCATCATCTCCAGCTGGCGCAGCACGGCGGTGCCATAGAACGTGCTGGTGGTGCCGATACGCGGAATCACCGCGTCGATGTCGCGCACCTCCTTGCCCTTGTAACGGATCGCCACCGCGCCAGGCGCGATGCGCACGTAGCAGCGCAGCGGATCGAGCACACGCACCACATGACCGCGCTCGCGTGCGGCCTCGACCAGTCGTTTGGTCGAATAGAGACGGGTGTTGCGCGACAGAATCGCAATTTTCATACGTAAACCATCATGAGATGTCTGTGGCCGCCGTCAACGGCCGCGACTGGGTATAGGAACGTGCCGGATCCACCGCAAAACGCCCGTTCAGGGCACTGCGGCCCAGCAACAACGGAAACAGCATATGCCGGCGATCGGTCAGATTGATGTCGACACTGAAATGCTGCCCAGCCAGTTGCACGTCGCTGCGTATGAACCAGCGCTCGGTGCGACGACCGCCGGTGTCGGTCACCGCACGCCGATCCAGCGCCGGCGCCTCGCAGCGCACTTCCAGCGGCTGACGTCGGCCGATATGCATGGTGAAGCGCAGCCAGGTCGCGCCGTCGCGCTGGAATTCCTCCAGCGTATCGACATGCAGTGCACTGCTGCGCGCGCCGGTATCGAGCTTGGCCTTGAGCATGCCGATACCCAACTGCGGCAACGCCAGCCGCTCCCGCCAACCGAGAGTAATCAGATCCGCCATAGGGTTCGGGGAAGCTCGGATCGTTGATGCGGGGAATGGAGCGGGTGAAGGGAATCGAACCCTCGTCAGTAGCTTGGGAAGCTACAGCTCTACCATTGAGCTACACCCGCCTTGGCCGGCGGATGGTAACGCGGGATACGCGGGTTGGAAAGCTGGACGGCGCGAGGCTCCGTGCCACATACAGTGTGTCGCTCGCCAAACGCCGGATGAATCGCAGATGGCGGCCAGCTGAACCGGCAGCGCCGCGACCACTGCAACTAAGCCCGACCTAACTTTGCACATGCGCATAATCGTGTCGTCAGCCGCACCACGCTCCAGCGTTGCACGACGACATCGAATGGATTCAAACGGATCGACTACGCGATACCCATCGCGCCCACCAAGGGGAACACCATGCGTGTGCTTGCCAAACTTCTTGCTCCGTTGAGCCGCCACTGGCGGCCGCTGGCGGTCGTGCTGCTGTGCGTGGCCGCCGGCCTGGCGCAGGCGCAATCCACGGCGGACGACAGCGCCGACCCGCCTAGCCGGGTGGCACGTCTGTCATACATCGCCGGTGACCTCGCCTTTCTGCCCGCCGGCGCAAAGGACTGGAGCGACGCCAGCATCAACCGCCCGCTGACCACCGGCGACCGGCTGTCCACCAGCCAGGGCGCCCGCGCCGAACTGGAATTCGGCGGTGGCACCTTGCGCATGGACGGCCAGACCAACTTCGGCCTGCTCGACCTGAATGGCCAACTGACCCAGATCGAACTGACCCAGGGCACGCTCAGCCTCACCGTGCGTCACCTCGATCAGAGCCAGAGTTACGAGATCGACACGCCGACCGTGGCACTGGTGGTCGACCGGCCCGGCAACTTCCGCGTGGACATCGACGACAATGGCGGCAGCACCCGAGTCACCGCGTTCGACAGCGGCGCCACGGTGTACGGCGAGAACAGCGCGCAGCGCACGATCAACCCCGGCCGCAGCTATCGCTTCGTCGACTCCAGCCTGGCCGCGGTGTCGATCAGCGACATCGGTGACGGCGACGCGTTCGATGCATGGGCCAGCGGGCGCGACCGTCGCTACGCGCAATCGAACGCCCGGCGGTACGTCTCGAACGACGTGGTCGGCTATCAGGATCTGGATCAGTACGGCGACTGGCAGACCAGCAGCGACTACGGCGTAGTGTGGTATCCCACCCAAGTCGCCGCCGACTGGGCGCCGTACCGCAACGGCCACTGGGCGTACATCGCGCCGTGGGGCTGGACCTGGGTGGACGATTCGCCGTGGGGCTTCGCGCCCTATCACTACGGCCGCTGGGCCTATACGCATCGCGGCTGGGGATGGATCCCAGGGCCGATCGACGTGCGCCCGATCTACGCGCCAGCGCTCGTGGCGTTTGTCGGCGGCGGCGGCTGGTCGATCAGCGTCAACAGCGGCCCGGTGGGCTGGTTCCCGCTCGGCCCGGGTGAAATCTACAACCCGTGGTACCGCGCCAGCCGCAACTACTACAACAACGTCAACATCACCAACATCAACGTGCACAACACCTACAACCGCACCACGATCATCAACAACATCAACAACTCGTACAACAATTACCGCAGCGGCCAGCCCATGCGTGACGGGCACTATGTCAATCGCGAGGCACCGCGCGGCTTCACCGCCGTGCCGGGCAGCACATTTGCCGGTGGCAGGCATGTGCAGCGCAACCTGGTGCAGGTCGATCAACGCCAGCTTGCCGCGGCGCCGGTGTTGTCGCGCGGGGCCGGCCAACTGCGCCCGATCGCGAATGACGCAAATTCGGCACGCAGCGCGCATGCACGCAACCTGCCGGCCGGCGGCTTCGATCGCGAAGTGGTGGCGCGTCATGCACCGCCCGCCGTGGCACAGGATGTACGCGGCCCCGGCCGCAACAACAACCTGACCGACACGCAGCGCGGCGGCAGGCAAGCATCCAACCAAGCATCCAACGTGCGCGTGTTGAATCCGCGTAGCGAGCAGGGGCAGGATTCCCGGCCAGCCGCGGGCGATCGCGCGGACAACGCACGCGTGATCGGTCGTGATTCGCGCCAGCTTGGCGGCCCCATCCAGCAGCTGCCCGCGATCAATCACATCACCACCGCTGCGCCACCGCAGCAGGGTCGCGACGACAACCGCGCTGGAGTACGCGAGGACTCCAGGCTGCCGTCGGCACGCTTCGCCCATCCGCGCGGCGGCCGCGACAACCTCGACCGCGGCGAGCCGATGCCGCACGCGAACGTCAGCGACAACCCTGGCGCCAACAGCAATCCGCCACGCCCGGCCAATCGCGACAACCCGCCGCTGCCACAGGTGCCGCAGATCCAGCGCGCCACCCCGATCACTCGCCCGACACCGGCGGAGCCCACACGCGACACGACGGAGCCACGCTTCCAGCGCCCCGAACCTGCGCCACGCAACTTCAACCGCGAGGACAACTCCAATCGTCAGGAGCCACGGCCAATGCCCGAGCCGATGCGGCGTGAC
>DASZCB010000401.1:0-3745 GCA_035943575.1 Rhodanobacter sp.
ATGCTGGCCCCTTTGATTGCTGCTGGTGTGCTGGGCAGCTGGATTTTGCTGCATGGCGGCAACAGCCAGGCGCAAACTCCGGCTGGCGGCGCCCCGCCAGAAGTGACGGTGGCACAGGCGCTGACCCGCCAGATCAGCGACAGCGCCGAGTTCACCGGTCGGCTGGAAGCGGTCAACACGGTGCAGGTGCAGCCGCGCGTCGGCGGTTTCGTGGAATCGGTGCATTTCCAGGAGGGTGCGCTGGTGCACAAGGGCGACGTGCTGTTCCAGCTCGACGCGCGCCCGTATCAGGCCGAAGTCGACCGGCTCGGTGCGAATCAGGCGCAGGCCCGTGCCGAGTTGAGCCTGGCCGAGACCAACCAGCGCCGCGCCGAAATGCTGCTGGCCCAGCATGCGATTGCGCAGCAGGAAGCAGATCGCCAGGGCACCACCGCACAAAGCGCGCGGGCGCAACTGGCGGCGGCCACCGCTGCCTTGGCCACCGCGCGGCTCAATCTCGACTTCGCCCAGGTGCGCTCGCCGATCGACGGCCGCGTCAGCAATGCCCGCGTCACACCCGGCAATCTGGTCACCAGCAACGACGTGCTGACCAGCGTGGTCTCGGTCAACCCGGTCTATGTGTACTTCGACGTGGACGAACAGACCTGGCTCAAGCTCGATCACCTGCGCGCACGCGCCACGCAAGCCGGGCACAGCGCACGGATCGAGGCGGCGATGGGGCTGGCCGACGAAACCGGCCATCCGCATGCAGGTCGTCTCGACTTCGTCGATAACCAGCTGCACACCGGCTCCGGCACGATGCGCCTGCGCGCGGTGTTCGACAACGCCGATGGCCTGTACACGCCCGGCCTGTACGCCCGTGTGCAATTGCAGAGCGGCCAGGCCCGTTCGCGCCTGCTAGTGGACGACCGCGCGATCGGCACCGACCTGGGTAACCAGTTCGTCTATGTGGTCGATAAGCAGCACAAGGTGGAATACCGCAAGGTCAGCACCGGCGCGTTATTCCATGGCCTGCGCATCATCGACAGCGGCCTCGACGCCAACGACGTGGTGATCGTCAACGGCCTGCAGCACGTGCGCCCCGGTGCCGAGGTCAACCCGCAGACGGTGGCGATGCAGTATCGCCTCGACGCAGCCGACAAGGCGCTGGTCGATGCCACCGTTCCTGCGGACTCCACCAGCACGCTTACCGCGCAGGCCAATACGACGGCGCCACAGAGTCCGCAAGGTTGAAAACACGCGCCCGCACCTGCGCATAGCAGATGCGGGCTGAGGTGGGATGAAGCCCCTTCAGCCAACCGCGAAGCAAGAACAAGAGCGTCACCCCCTCCCCACCTCCCCCTGCGACCGAAGGAAGTCCTTTCGGAACAAGCAGAGGGAGGAGCAAAGAAGACCGAAGCCGCGAAACGGCTTCGTTGAGGATTCATTGCATGAAAAACATTGCCCAGTTCTTTGTCAACCGGCCGATCATGGCCGCCGTGCTGTCGCTGCTGTTCGTGATCACCGGCAGCATCGCGGTGTTCAAGCTGCCGATCAGCGAATACCCCGAAGTCGTGCCGCCCACCGTGGTCGTGCGCGCCGCCTACCCCGCCGCCAATCCCAAGGTCATCGCCGAAACCGTCGCCACGCCGCTGGAGGAACAGATCAACGGCGTCGAAGGCATGCTCTACACCTCCTCGCAGGCAACCAGCGACGGCGCGATGACGCTGACCGTGACGTTCGCGCTCGGCACCGATCTCAATACCGCCCAGGTCGACGTGCAGAACCGTGTGGCGCAGGCGTTGCCGAAACTGCCGGAGGAAGTGCAGCGACTCGGCGTGACCACGCAGAAGAGTTCGCCCGACCTGACGATGGTGGTGCACCTGACCTCGCCCGATCAGCGCTACGACATGCTGTACCTGTCGAACTACGCCCGCCTGCATGTGAAGGATGTGCTGGGCCGGCTCGACGGCGTTGGCGACGTGCAGATCTTCGGCGCCGGCGAATACAGCATGCGTGTGTGGCTGGACCCGCAGAAACTCGCCTCGCGCAATCTCACCACCGGCGACGTGATCAACGCGATCCGCGAGCAGAACGTGCAGGTCGCCGCCGGTGCGCTGAACGCACCGCCCGGCCCGAACAACTCGGCGTTCCAGCTCAACATCAATACCCGTGGCCGACTGGTCAGCGAGGACGACTTCCGCAACATCATCGTGCGCACCGACGCGCGCGGCGGCGTCACCCATCTTGCCGATGTCGCCAAGGTCGATCTGGGCTCGAACAACTACGCTCTGCGCAGTCTGCTCGACAACAAGCCGGCGGTGGCGCTGCCGATCTTCGCGCGGCCCGGCTCGAACGCGATCCAGATCTCCGACGAAGTGCGCACCACCATGACGCAGCTGAAGAAGGAGTTCCCGCAAGGGGTGGATTACTCGATCGTGTACGACCCCACGGTCTTCGTGCGCGGCTCGATCGAGGCGGTGGCGCATACCCTGCTGGAAGCGATCCTGCTGGTGGTGCTGGTGGTGATCCTGTTCCTGCAGACCTGGCGCGCCTCGATCATTCCGCTGGTGGCGGTGCCAGTGTCGCTGATTGGCACGTTCGCAGTGATGTATCTGGCTGGCTTCTCGCTCAATGCACTATCGCTGTTCGGGCTGGTGCTGGCGATCGGTATCGTGGTCGATGACGCGATCGTGGTAGTGGAAAACGTCGAGCGGCATATCGAACTCGGTCGGTCGCCTAAAGAGGCCACGCGCAAGGCGATGCACGAAGTCACCGGGCCGATCGTGGCCACCGCGCTGGTGCTGTGCGCGGTGTTCATCCCGACCGCGTTCGTCAGCGGCCTCACCGGCCAGTTCTATCGCCAGTTCGCGCTGACCATCGCGATCTCCACGGTGATCTCCGCGTTCAACTCGCTGACTCTCAGTCCGGCGCTGGCCGCCGTGTTGCTGAAGAGCCACGACGCGCCGAAGGATCGCCTGACGCGCTGGATCGACCGCGCGTTCGGTTGGCTGTTCCGCCCGTTCAACCGCATGTTCCAACGCGGTTCGGAACGCTACGTCGGCGGTGTGAAGCGGATCCTCAGCAAGGGATCGATCGCACTGGTGCTGTACGCGGGCCTGATCGGCCTGACCTGGCTGGGTTTCTCGCATGTGCCGACCGGCTTCGTGCCGGGGCAGGACAAGCAGTACCTGGTGTCGTTTGCGCAGCTGCCCGATGCCGCCTCGCTCGATCGTTCCGAAGACGTGATCCAGCGGATGAGTGCGATCGCGCTGAAGCAGCCGGGCGTGGAGCACGCCGTGGCATTCCCGGGTCTGTCGATCAATGGCTTCACCAATTCCACCAACTCCGGCATCGTGTTCGTCACGCTGAAACCGTTCGAGGAGCGCCGCAGCGCCGATCTGTCGGCCGGTGCGATCGCCGGCGCGCTGAATCAGAAGTTCGCGGCAATCCAGGATGCGTACATCGCGGTGTTCCCGCCGCCGCCGGTGATGGGGCTGGGCACGATCGGCGGCTTCCGCCTGCAGATCGAGGATCGCAGCGACCGCGGTTTCGACGAGCTGTACAAGCAGACCCAGGGCCTGATCGCCGAGAGCCGCAAGATGCCGGCGCTGGCCGGGCTGTTCTCCAGCTTCCAGGTCAGCGTGCCGCAGGTAGATGCGGACGTGGACCGCGAGAAGGCCAAGACCGTCGGCGTGAACCTGGCCGACGTGTACCAGACCATGCAGGCCTACATGGGCTCGCTCTACGTCAACGACTTCAACCG
>DASZCB010000402.1:0-5955 GCA_035943575.1 Rhodanobacter sp.
GCCAGCACCGTGTTCATCCCTCTGACCCAAGGCTTCGTGGACTGGTTCGGATGGCGAGGCGCGCTGATCGCGCTCGCTGCGGTGAACATCACGATCAGTCTGCCGATCCACGCGAGCGCGATCAACCGAAACGGCGCGACGGATGCAACGGCCGGCGACAGGGCACGAATGAAGGCGGCCAACAGCACTTCGATACAACGCGCGCTGCGCACGCCGACGTTTTGGGCGTTGGCAGTATGCTTCACGGCGTATTACGCCACATTCGCAGCGCTGACCTTCCACCTCGTGCCGCTCATGGTTGCGCGCAGGGTCCCTGCGGGTTGGCTGCTGGCCACCATGGCAATCATCGGTCCCGCTCAAGTAGCCGCGCGTGCGCTCTGGTTCGCCCTCGGTCGCAGCGTGCGACCTGCGCTGATCGGATTTATCGTCACCGCGGCGTTTCCAGTTTCTGTTCTCGTGCTGCTCTATGCAGGAACGTCGCCCTACCTATTGATTCTGTTCGGTCTGGTGTACGGAGGAGCGAACGGGATGATGACAATCCTGCGCGGAACGATTGTGCAGGACGTGATGTGGACCGAGGGTTATGGGGCCATCAGCGGTTTGCTGTCGGCTCCGTCGAACATTGCTAAAGGCATTGCGCCCATTTCCGCTGCTGCCCTGTGGACTATCCAGCGAGACTATGCGTTAGTCGAGTGGGTAATTCTCGGCGTCTCGCTCGTGTCGACGGGCGCGTTCGTAGTCGCGATGCAATTCGCCCCTCGTCAGCACGACATCGACCACTGTGCCGCGACCAGCATTATGCGGAATTAATCCTTCACGACGAATGATGAGCAACGATGAAAACACGTACAGCAAGAAATGAAGACTACAACCTCATACGGGCCGCGCTTGTTGCGAGTAAGCTTCCGGTTGAAGATCTCTCGGAAAATGCCCCGATCCGATTCATCATCGTCGACTACCCCGGTGCTCCGTTCGGTGGCTGCATCGGCTTGGAGGTGCATGGTCGTGACGGCCTGCTGCGCTCACTGGCGGTGCCGTCAAACCTGCGAGCGCATGGCGTAGGAAGGACGCTGGTCGATGCGGCACAAAGACTGGCTGCGACAGACGGAATCGAGCGACTGTGGCTATTAACGATAACGGCAAGCACCTTCTTCCTGCGTTTGGGCTATGAAGTCGCCGATCGAGTTTCCGCGCCCGAACGGATCAAGCACAGCCTTCAGTTTGCGAGTATTTGTCCCGCGACTGCTATATGCATGACAAGGACATTGTGACGTCGTCGGGCGACGCGGTCTAACGCCAGCACTATTACATGGGCACCCACTCTCTCAGTCGCCCGACACAAAGCCCACCACGGACTCATCGCAAAAAACCGGTTGCCACCGCAATCGCTTTGTTTGCGGCGACCGCATGACCGACACCGCACGCTACTGCCATCGAAATTGATGCAGGGGCTTGCTCCATGCCAGGAACCAGGACGTCGATGCGCCGGACGCGCGCCCTCGGTCGGGCGGTGTGCGTCGGCCTGCTCGTCAGCGGGTCAGCGCATGCGGTCGGCACCGATTCGGCGACCGGCTCACTGGCGACCATCGAGCGGCAGCTCGACACGATCGACCGGCTCGCCGTCGCCTCCGAGCGGCTGCCCGAGGATCGCGGCCGCTATCACTTCGACTATCTCCGCCTGCACGCCGACGTGGCGCGCATTCGCGCGGGCCTTCAGGACTACCTGAGTCCACCACGCGCGCAGCCGCGCGATGCCGCCGACCTGCTGGGCGATTATCGCGAGCCCGTCGAACCCGCGCAGGCAAAGCCATGAACCTCACCGGCGACCAGGCGACGGCGTTCCAGAGCAACGGCGGCTTCACGCCCGCCGCCGTGTCCACGCTCATGTATGGCGTGGTGTTCGCCGCCGTCCTCGTCTGGGGCGTCTGGGCCATCCGCACCGCCTATGTCGGCTGGGCTGACCACCGTATCTCCCAACGCCAGTTCCTCGGAGTCGCCGTGCGGTTCGCGGCGATCTATGTGGTGCTGACCTTCTTCCTGCTGTCGTAACCCGAGGAATGTCGCGATGAAACGTTCAACCTTGTGCCGTGTCGTGCCGTGGTTCCTCGCACCCTTCGTCCTGCTTCCGTTCGCCGCGCAAGCGGCCCTGCCGGCCATCGAGGACCCGAGCCGTGGCGAAGGCAGCGGCATCCTGCAGACGATCCAGAATTACGGCTACGACATCGTGATGCTCGTTGCACTGCTGGTCATCGCCGCGATTTTTATCGGCGTGTGCTACCACGCTTACAGCTCGTATGCGGAGATCCATACCGGCCGCAAGACCTGGGGGCAGTTCGGCATGACGGTCGCGGTCGGCGCACTGCTGCTCGTGATCGCCATCTGGCTGCTGACCAAAGCCACCGGCATCTTGTGAGCACGGCGTCATGTCCGAGACGCCCGAGCTTCGCGGGGACGGCACAGTGACGTTCTTGCCGCACCGCCTCAACCGGCAACCCGTCATCGTGCGCGGCATGACCGCCGACGAACTGTGGATGACGGTCGGCCTGTCGGCCGCCCTCAGCCTGATCGCCGGCATTCCGCTCGCGTGGCTTGCCAGGAGTCTCGCCGTCGCGCCCACGCTGGTCGTCGTCGGCATCGCGGCCGGCCTGTTCCTCGGCGGTAGTGTCCTGCGCCGACGCAAGCGCGGCCGCCCCGACACCTGGCTGTACCGGCAGATCCAATGGCAGCTGCGCTGTCGTCTGCCCTCTTTCGCCCGCCTGCTAGGCGGCCAGGACCTGATCGTGCGCGCGGGCCGCTGGAGCACGCGACGGGGTCCGGCATGAGCCGTTTCAAGAACGAGGTCGCGCATCTGCAGGCGCACGTCCGCACGTTGCGTGTGGGCGCCGCAGCGCTCGCCGTACTCGCGCTCATGTTCGGCTTTGGCTGGTGGAGCGCCCCGAAGAATCTCACCATCCATGTTCCGCCCGACCTGCGCTCGGGTAGCACGCGACGCTGGTGGGATGTCCCGCCGGAGTCGGTCTACACGTTCGCGTTCTACGTCTTCCAGCAACTCAATCGCTGGCCGACCAACGGCGAGGACGATTACCCGCGCAACCTGCATGCGCTGTCGTCCTATCTGACGCCCGCCTGCCAGACCACGCTGCAGCAGGATTTCGCACTCCGCCGCGATAGTGGCGAGCTGCGTCAGCGCGTGCGCGGCGTCTATGAAATTCCCGGTCGCGGCTACGGTGACGATCCCACCGCACGGGTCAAGGTGGTCTCGAACAGCAACTGGATCGTGACGCTCGATCTCACGGCCGACGAGTACTTCGGCGCGGAGCAGGTCAAGCGCGCACTGGTTCGCTATGCCCTGAAGGTTGTGCGGGCCGACATCGACCCGGAGAAGAATCCCTTCGGGCTCGCGCTCGACTGCTACGCCGGTCCCCCGCAACGCATCGTCGTCCCGCCGCCGCCCGCACCGGCATCCACCGCCGCGCCCCAGGGAGTATCCCCATGAAACGCTTCGTCCAGAAGGGAAGCGTCGCCGCCGCGCTCTTGCTCGGCAGTATCTCCGCGAGCCACGCGGTTGAGATCCTGCACTGGCAGCGGCTGCCGCTTGCGGTACCGCTGGTCGTCGGCCAGGAGCGGGTGATCTTTGTGGACCGAAACGTTCGCGTTGGTGTCCCCGCCACCGTCGCCGATCATCTGCGGGTGCAGAGCGCGGGCGGTGCGATTTACCTGCGCCCCAGCGCGCCGATCGAACCGACCCGCCTCGCCCTGCAGGACGCCAGCAATGGAGCGCTGATCCTGCTCGACATCGAGGCCAGGGAAGCGAAGGCGGATCAGGCGCCGCTCGAGCCGATACAGATCGTCAGCGATCCCTTGCCCGCCACGCATTACGGCACCCGCGCACCCGCCGCCGACGACGCGGCGACACCGGCCACCTCGCAGGGTGCGCCGGAAACTCCGGTGTCGGTCGTGCTGACCCGCTATGCCGCGCAGACGCTCTATGCGCCGCTGCGCACGGTCGAAGCCGTCAACGGCATCGCCCGCGTCAATCTGCGCCGCGACCTTGCACTCGATACGCTGTTGCCCACCCTGCCGGTGCGAGTCACCGCGCTCGCCGCGTGGCGGCTGGACAACGCGTGGGTCACCGCAGTCCGGCTTTCGCATACCGCGCCCGGCTGGCTGGCGCTCGATCCGCGCGCACTGCAGGGCGATTTTGTCGCCGCGACGTTCCAGCATCCCGATCTCGGACCGGTCGGCCAGTCGACCGACACGACCGTGCTGTACCTGGTCACGCAAGGCCATGGTCTCGCCGAATCCCTGCTCCCTGCGGTCAGCCCGATCGACCCGTCACTGAACCTCCCGCCCGCCGACGCGGTGAACGCCGGCCACGGAGGCGACCATGAAAAGTAATGGCCTGCTGAAGTGGCTGATGATTCCGGTCGTCTTGCTGCTGGTGTTCGTCGGCATCCGTCTGTTCTCGGGCGGCCACCCCCGCGCGCCGACCACGGGCGCGACGGGCAGTCAGCTGACGCCCGACGAAATGAAGGCGCTCGGCATCGAGGGCGATACGCCGCGCGACACGGTCGCGACCCTCGTCGGCCAGGTCAAGCAGCTGCGCGGCGAACTGCAGAACGTGCTGACCGATAACAAGACACAGAAGGCCGAGAACGATCGGCTGCGTCAGCGCGAAAGCGATGTCGACCAGCGCGTGCAGAGCGCGCTCAACGGCGAGCGGGATCGCCTGAAGCACGAACGCGACCAGACCAGCAGCGACCAGCAGCAGACACAGGGACTTCTTCAGGATCTGCAGCATCGGCTCGATACGCTGGGCAACAAGGGCGGCCAGGCCGATCTGCCGGTCGGGCTCGGCCTGCGCGAAGGCGATGGGCAAGGTTTCAGTGGTGATGGCATTCACTGGATCGAACCGCAGGACTCCAAGCCGTCCCCCCAGCATGCTCCGGCATCGAACGGTGCGTCCGCGCCCGGTGGCGATGCGCCGTTCGCGACAAGTTTTGCGCCGGCCCCCGATCGGGTACAGAAACCGCTCGACGGACCGGAAGACGCCGATAACGATGCTACGGCGGCGGCAAAGACGCCCCCGGCGATACCGGTCTACACGGTACCGGCCAACGCGACCCTGCTCGGTTCGGTGGCGATGACGGCGCTGATCGGCCGCGTGCCGATCGATGGCACAGTCAACGACCCCTACCCGTTCAAAGTGCTGGTCGGCGCGGACAACCTCACTGCGAACGGCATCGACCTGCCCGACGTGGCCGGCGCGGTTATCAGCGGCACCGCGTCGGGCGACTGGACGCTGTCGTGCGTACGCGGCCAGATCCGCTCCATCACCTTCGTCTTCAACGACGGCACCATCCGCACCCTGCCGGATGGCAAGAACCAAGGCAACAGCGGCGGCTCGACCGCGCAGACCGGCAACACCAACGCCATCGAAGGCGGCCTCGGCTGGATCAGCGATCCCTATGGCGTGCCCTGCGTCAGCGGCGACCGCCACAGCAACGCGCAGCAGTACCTCGGCTCGCAGGCCCTCATCACCGCCGCCGGAGCGGCCGCCGCGTCGCTGATCAAGTCGAACGACGGCAGCGCCTCTTACATCACCAACAGCAACGGCACTCTCGGCACCGTCGGCATTTCGGGTAACGAAGCGATGGGCCGCATCCTCGCCGGCGGCGTGCAGGAGATGTCGACGTGGGTCAACAAGCTTTACGGCCAGGCTTTCGCCGCGATCTACGTACCGCCCGGCGCGCCGGTGGCAGTGCATATCGAGCGGTCGCTCGACATCGACTACGACCCGAAGGGCCGTCGCGTCAACCATCGCCTCGGAGGCACGCATGCATCGGATCTGGATTAGCGCGGGGAGCCTGCTGCTCGGCGCCGCCGTGCTCGGTGGCTGCGCCACCAGCAAGGACAAGCTGCTGCCCCATGGCGATGCGGACATGCGCGCGATCT
>DASZCB010000403.1:0-6886 GCA_035943575.1 Rhodanobacter sp.
CGGCTCACCGGCAAGATCCGTCGCGGCCAACCGCTGCCCGACGGCAGCCGTCTGCACGAAACCGCGGGCTTCGCACCACCGGTCGACGAGGAGCGGCTGTATCGCGTGGTCGATGCGCTGGAGGCGATAGTCGCGGAAACCGGCCGCACGATTCCGCAGATTGCGTTGAACTGGCTGCTGCAGCGGCCCACGGTTTCCACGGTGTTGATCGGTGCGCGCAATGAAGTACAGCTGCGCGACAACCTCGGCGCGGTCGGCTGGACACTCGACGACGCACACGTCGCACGGCTCGACGCGGCCAGCGCGGTCACCCCGCCCTATCCCTACTACCCTTACTGGAATGGCATGTTCGCCGAGCGCAATCCGCCACCGGTACCGTTCAACGTCCCCACGGAGTCGCAAGCATGAAAGCCGTCGCACTCACCCGTTACCTGCCGATCGACGACCCGCAGTCGCTGATCGATGTCGAACTGCCCAAACCGGCGCCCGGCGAACACGACCTGCTCGTGCGGGTCGAGGCCGTGTCGGTGAATCCGGTCGATACCAAGGTCCGTTCGCCGAAGCCGCAGGTCGAGGCCCAACCGAAAGTACTCGGCTATGACGCCGCCGGCACCGTCGAAGCGATCGGTGAATCCGTCAGCGGCTTCAAGTCAGGTGATCGCGTCTACTACGCTGGCGACATCACCCGCCCCGGCAGCAACGCCGAGTACCAGTTGGTCGACGCACGCCTCGTCGGCCATGCGCCGCGGTCGATCGACCTGGCCGATGCGGCAGCGCTGCCGCTGACCACGATCACCGCCTGGGAGCTGCTATTCCAGCGCATGCCGTTCGACAGCGAGAAGGGTGGTGAGGGCAAGTCGCTGCTGATTATCGGCGGTGCCGGCGGCGTCGGTTCGATCGCGATCCAGCTGGCGCGGCGCGCTGGCTTCACGGTGATCGCCACGGCCTCGCGCGCCGCGACCATCGACTGGTGCCGCACGATGGGCGCGCACCATGTCATCGACCATCGCCAGTCGCTGGCACCCCAATTGGTTGCGCTGGGTTTCGCGCATGTCGACGCCGCGCTCAACCTCGCCGACACCGATCGCTACTGGGAGACGATCGGCGAGATCCTGGCACCGCAGGGCCACGTCGGATTGATCGTTGAGCCGTCCGGCACGTTGAAGATCGGTGACTCATACAAAGCCAAGTGCATCGGCATCCACTGGGAAATGATGTTTGCACGATCGCGCTTCAAGACAGCCGACCAGGCCGAGCAGGGTCGCATTCTCGAACGCGTGGCCGCGTTGATCGATGTCGGCGAATTGCGCGGCACGCGTAGCGAAACGCTGGCGCCGATCAACGCGGTGAACTTGCGCGAGGTGCATCGCCGGCTGGAATCAGGTATGACGATCGGCAAACTGACGCTGGCCGGTTGGTGATGCCCGCCAATTGACGGATGGCGCACCTGGCGCGCCGCCCGCATCGAATCAACCGCGCTTGACGGCTGGTTTCTTGTCCGGTGCCGGCTTGGCTGGCTCACCTTTCTTGCCCAGTTGTTCCAGCAGCGTGTTCATGTCTTCGGCGTGTTCCTCCTCCATCGCCAGGATGCCTTCCAGCATGCGGCGGGTGGTCGGATCGTCGGTGCCGATGTAGTCGATGATTTCTCGGTAGCTGTCGATCGCGATGCGCTCGGCCACCAGGTTCTCCTTGATCATGTCGACCAGATCGTCGCCCTCGACGTAGTCGGAATGACTGCGGCTGAGCAGACCGTCCGGCGACAGATTCGGCTTGCCGTCGAGCTGGGTGATGCGCTCGGCGATCAGGTCGGCATGACCCTGCTCCTCGTTCGCGTGCTGCAGGAACTCGGCCTTGATCGCCTGCGAATTGATACCCGAGGCCATGTAGTAGTGATACTTGTAGCGCAGCACGCAGACCAGTTCGGTCGCCAGCGCATGGTTGAGCAGCTTGACCACGGTGGCGCGGTCGGCACTGTAGCCCGCCGTCATCGCGCCCTTGTCGATGTCCTTGCGCGCGCGTTTGCGGATGTTATCGATGTCGCTGACGAACGGCTTGCTCTTGGCCATGGCTTGCTCCTGCAGAACGTGGGGATGGCATCGACGGAGCCCTCCATCGATGCCGAGAGAGTCCGCGCAGCGTAGGAACGCGCATGAAAAAGCCAGGTGAAGAAACTTCACCTGGCTCGAAGGGACGGCGCTGCATCGTTGGCGAATCAGGCCTTGCGATACACCTCTGCACCGGTCGCAAGGAATTCGGCGGCCTTCCCGGCCATGCCTTCGTCAATCACCTCGAACGCGCCCATGCCGTGTTCGGCAGCGTAGTCGCGCACGTCCTGGGTAATTTTCATCGAGCAGAACTTCGGGCCGCACATCGAGCAGAAGTGCGCGCTCTTGTGCGCATCCTTCGGCATCGTCTCGTCGTGGAATTCTTTCGCTTTCTCTGGATCGAGGCCGAGATTGAACTGGTCGTCCCAGCGGAATTCGAAGCGCGCCTTGCTGAGCGCGTTGTCGCGCACTTGCGCGCCGGGATGACCCTTGGCCAGATCCGCCGCGTGTGCCGCAATCTTGTAGGCGATGATGCCGTCGCGCACGTCTTGCTTGTTGGGCAGGCCGAGGTGTTCCTTCGGCGTCACGTAGCACAGCATCGCGGTGCCGAACCAGCCGATCATCGCGGCGCCGATCGCGGATGTGATGTGGTCGTAGCCCGGCGCGATGTCGGTGGTCAGCGGCCCCAGCGTGTAGAACGGCGCCTCGCCGCATTTTTCCAGCTGACGATCCATATTTTCCTTGATCAGATGCATCGGCACGTGACCAGGGCCCTCGATCATCACCTGCACGTCGTGCTTCCACGCAATCTGGGTCAACTCGCCCAGCGTATCGAGCTCGCCGAATTGCGCCGCGTCGTTCGCATCGGCGATGCAGCCGGGACGCAAACCGTCGCCGAGACTGAAGGCAACGTCGTATGCCTTCATGATGTCGCAGATGTCTTCGAAATGCGTGTAGAGGAAATTTTCCTTGTGATGGGCGAGACACCACTTGGCCATGATCGAGCCGCCGCGCGAGACGATGCCGGTGACCCGTTTGGCGGTGAGCGGAACGAAACGCAGCAGCACGCCGGCGTGGATGGTGAAGTAATCGACGCCTTGCTCGGCCTGTTCGATCAGGGTGTCGCGATAGATCTCCCAGGTCAGATCCTCGGCCACGCCGTTGACCTTCTCCAGCGCCTGATAAATCGGCACCGTGCCAATCGGCACCGGCGAATTGCGCACGATCCACTCACGCGTCTCGTGGATGTGCTTGCCGGTAGACAGGTCCATGACGTTGTCCGCGCCCCAGCGGATCGACCACACCAGCTTCTCCACTTCCTCGGCGATGCCCGAAGAGACGGCAGAATTGCCAATGTTGGCGTTGATCTTGGTCAGGAAGTTGCGCCCGATGATCATCGGCTCGGATTCGGGATGATTGATGTTGCACGGGATGATCGCGCGGCCGCGCGCCACTTCCTCGCGCACAAATTCCGGCGTGATTCGTGCCG
Organism: Rhodanobacter sp.; assembly: GCA_035943575.1. Lineage (GTDB taxonomy): Bacteria > Pseudomonadota > Gammaproteobacteria > Xanthomonadales > Rhodanobacteraceae > Rhodanobacter. The sequence goes on from DASZCB010000403.1 coordinate 3,535, forward strand.
GCAGCGCCGCGCCGAATGCCTGGCCCGGATGCTGGTCGAGCAGCGCGCTGCCGGCCAGCGCGTCGAGCTTCTGGTTCTCGCGAATCGCGATGAATTCCATCTCCGGCGTGATGATGCCGCGGCGCGCGTAGTGCATCTGGCTCACGTTGGCCCCGGCTTTCGCGCGACGCGGTACGCGGGTGCCGGTGAAGCGCAGCGGATCGAGCTTCGGATCGGTGGCACGCTGACGACCGAACTCCGAACTGAGGCCGTGCAGCAGCTCGGTGTCGTCGCGCTCGGCAATCCAGGCCGCACGCAACGCCGGCAGGCCGGCGGCCAGATCGACGCGGTAGGCGGGATCGGTATACGGGCCGGAAGTGTCGTAGACGGTGACCGGCGGATTGGTCTCGCCACCGAACAAGGTCGGCGTCTGCGCCTGGCCGATCTCGCGCAGCGGCACCTGCAGATCGGGCCGGCTGCCCTGCACATGAATCTTGCGCGAGCCGGGAATCGGTCGGGTCACGGCCTCGGAAAGTTCCTGCGCGGCACGCGCGAGATCAGAGAGTTGGGCATTCATCGGCATGACTCCGGCTTCTGTGAAAACCCCCACCAGACATGTGCGGGTTCTGCGAGGGACTCGCATGGAAACAACAGAAGCGGCGGCACCGGACGCACGAGGGCTGACATCGCGCGACGAAGCTCCCTACACCGGTACTAACCGGATCAGGTTCGAAGGGACTCTCTCAGCCGGCTGTTGCCGGCACCCCCGCTTCAGAACAGCGGCCATTCAAGCACGAAGCGGGGCGACAGGCGAGCGGGAAGTTCTAGGGATGCTCCGATCCATTCTACGCAGGCGCCACCGCGACTGTCTGTTCGCAGGCCACAGGGCCGTCGGCGAAGGCAGACTGGCCGTCTGTCGAGACGACGGACCGAAGGCATGCGGACAGACAGTCACGGCCCCAACGCATTGAATTTAAAATGATGGGGTGATGTCCAGAAGGCGCGCAGGCTGCGCCGCGCAGCTTGGCAAGACGGCCAGTCTTCCCGGCGCCGCGCAACACAGCCTGCGCGCCTTCTGGACATCATCCCGCCTACGTAGAATGGATCAGAGCATCCCTAGCGCGGCAGGTAAGCGCGCAGGAACATGGTGACGCCGGCGCGCGCGGTGGCCTCGATTTCCTCGATATAGCTCTCCGGACATTCGGTGCAACCGAACATCTGACGCATCATGAGGTTGCCCTTGATCAGGGAGAGGAACTGCACGCAGGCGCGCGGCACGTCGTCGATGTCCAGCTGGCCGGCGTCAACCGCCTGATGCAGCAGGCGTTCCATCAGGCCATGCGTACGCGTCGCACCTTCTTCCCAGATCAGCTTGCCGTAGCGCGGATTGCCCTGGCGGCAATCGCTGAGGATCGCGCGGAAGGTGCCCACGGTTTCGGCATTGCAGTCCACATGCGCATGAGTCAGCGCCACCCGCAGCAAGGTCTCGCGGATATCGACCTGCGGGTCGAAGAAGTAGGTCTCCTCCGGCAGCAGATCCTGGATGCGCGAACGGATCACTTCGCGGAACAGGTTGTCCTTGTCACCGAAATGGCTATATACGGTGAGCTTGGATACCCCGGCATCGGCCGCGATCGCGTCCATGCTGGTGCCGGCAAACGCGTTACGAATGAACAACGCCTTGGCCGCAACAAGAATGGCCGCACGCTTCTCCATGTCCTTCGGGCGGCCGGGGCCCTGGGCTCTGATTGGCGCGCTGGTATTCATGCCTCCACCTTCACAAAAGGGAATTCGAGCTTTATTATACGCATCGGTTCAATTATTTTCCAGAATGCTGCCGCCCCGCGATTTTGGCGCCTTCCGCGCACACTCGGCCTCGTGTGACGTCCGTCAACTGCTTGCGATGACTTCCGGCACTTCGTGGGCCGGCATACAACCGGCAGGCTTGTCACTGTCGGGATGTCATTGTGGGAGCGGGCGCAAGCGCTTATCCTTTTTGACCTTTTTCGATCCGCACGGGACACGAGCAGATGGTAATGAATATCGAGCAGGCGCGACTGAACATGGTGGAAAACCAGGTGCGCCCGTGGGACGTGCTGGACGGCCGTGTGCTGGATGTCATCGCGCGCGTGCGCCGCGAGGATTTCGTTGCAGCTGCGCACCGCCAACTCGCCTTCGCCGACCTGTGCCTGCCGCTGGGCCATGGCGAGGTGATGATGAAGCCGGTGGTGGAAGGCCGCGTGCTGCAGGCGCTGGAATTGCTGCCGACCGATCACGTGCTGGAAATCGGCACCGGCTCGGGCTTTCTCACCGCCTGCCTGGCCACGCTGTCGGCGCAGGTGACCAGTGTGGACATCCATGCCGATTTCACCACCGCAGCGGCGCAGCGACTGCAGGCGACCGGCATCGCCAATGCCAGCCTGATCACCGGTGAAGCGGTCAACAGCTGGCAGCCGGATGGCCTGTACGACGCGCTAGTGGTAACCGGCGCAGTGTTCGAGATTCCGTCGCGTTGGCTGACCTGGCTCAAGCCCGGCGCGCGCGCGCTGGTGGTGCGCGGCACCTCGCCGGTGCAGCACGCCACCTTGCTGACCCATGAAGGCGCCGGTCGTTACCGCGAAGAAACCCTGTTCGAAACCGATCTGCCCTACCTGACCCACGCCGAACCGCCGCAGCGGTTCGTCTTCTGATTTCGTTCCCCGAATCAATCCCCACGAGGCACTCCATGCGTTTGAAGCTGCTCACTCTTGCACTGGCCCTGGCCGCCATCTCGCTGCCCAGCCACGGCGAGGATCTGCTGGGTGCCTACCATGATGCGCGCGCCAACGACCCGGTGCTGTCGCAGGCCGATGCCACGCGCCTGGGCATCGGCGAAAATGTGAATCAAGCACGCGCGGCATTGCTGCCGCAGATTTCCGCCAGCATGAGCCTGAACCAGACCAGCGGCGGCAACCTCATCGGCCACGACCGTACACGCACCATCAACGGCACGCTCAGCCAGAGCGTGCTGGACTTCAGCAAGTACGCCAACCTCAAAGCGACACATTCGGCGTTGGACGCGCAGGACGAGCTGTACCAGGCCGCCGCGCAGGAACTCTACGTGCGGGTGGCCTCGGCCTACTTCGGCGTGCTGACCAGCGAGGACGCACTGACCTTCGCCAAGGCCAACGAAGACGCCTTCCGGCAGCAGTTCGAGCAGTCCGACCAGCGCTTCAAGGTCGGCCTCTCGGCGATCACCGACGTCTATCAGGCCAAGTCCTATTACGAAAGCGCCAAAGCCCAGACCATCGTCGCGCAGAACACGCTCAACGACCAGCGCGAGGCGCTCACCCAGATCACCGGCAAGCCGACCGGCGACCTGAAGAAGCTGCGC
>DASZCB010000404.1:0-4111 GCA_035943575.1 Rhodanobacter sp.
GCAGCGATTGGTCCGAGCCGTCAGTAGGCAGGAGGATATTCTGGAACATCGCGTACCCCGAAGTTGGGTGAAACGTTGGGTTACTTACGCGCATCGTTGTTAAAGCTGGCTACCAGCGACACCTCCGTCAGGACAGCAGGCAGAGTGCAATCAATGGCACCAGGTTGAGCAGAATTATGCCGATCTTGTAAACAGCAAGGCCTGCGTAATGAATGGCGTCAAATGTCTCTACCGAGAACTTGAACCAACGGCTATGCATTCTGTACATCCAATCATGAGCAAGGACAAAGACACCGAACCAGACAAATAGAACTGCATAGTTAAGGCCTGCACACCAGAGAAGAACGTCTTTGATCTCATTCATCGTCACGGCACGTCTCCATGGCATCTAACTGACGATAGGGAACGCCGGCATCAACGTTCCGTGCTAGTACGGATATGAGTGCGTACACGTTGTCATATGGACAAAGAAATTCGCATACACCGGCTCGCAGATGCCAGTAGAGATAGTCGACTATGCCAACAACACGTTTGGCGGATGCGCGAAGCTTCAGCACGTCCATAGCGGCCTCCTTTTCGATCAACCCGATGACAGCTTATGCAAACCGTCAGAGCCCATCTTGATGCCGGTCAACTGATCATCACCCTTTCCCCTCTCGACGCGGTAGCCGACTGCGCGAAGACATGCCGCCCGACAGGCTATTACCCAATGAGTTGATCGCGATCAATATCGCGGAAATCACTCAAGCCACCATGGCACCTGACGCGACTGAATGCAGGCGCGACATCTCAAGACGCTGAAGGCTGCCCATATGTCCCCCGAAACCGCTTTGAAGCCAGAGCCAACCCATGTGCAACGAGTGGCGCTATTCAAGCACCTGCTTCTGCCGATCGACGGATCGGATCTATCGCTGCGGGCGTTCAGCATGGGATTGGAGTTGGCCAAGACATTCGGCGCCAAGGTACTGGCGTTACATGTAGTGCCGCCATTCAACTCCATCGCCTACATGGCTGAACTTCTTGCCGCAGCAGAGCTGAGTTACAGCCAGCAAGCAGTGCAAAGCGCTACGCGCTACCTGGACGAGGTCAAAAACCTAGCCAAAGCCGCACAGGTACCCTGCGAATGCCACTACGCCTTCGGTGAGCGCCCCCATCAAGCCATTCTGGAAGCCGTCAACGAGCATCATTGCGACCTCATCGTAATGGCCACCCATGGTTGGCATGGCTTGAACCGGCTGATGCTGGGCAGCGAAACACAAAAGGTCTTGCTACAAAGCATGATTCCGGTACTGGTCTGTCGGTAGACCAAGAACGAAATGTATGCCTTCCCGATGGGGTGCACTCACAATCAGCGGACCGGCACAAAACTTGGCACTTCGATCAGCGCTTCCAGGACTTGCGCGAAGCGTTCCGGCTGACCTCGGTAGAACTCGTCCACCGCGTTGCGTTCGATGAGGGCTTTCCGCAACGACAGGCGTAACTCATCGTCCATCATGAGCCGCACAGCAGCCTGGATATATTCGTCGACGGTTCTGGCAATCAGCCACTCCGGTTGACCCATGCGCCTGAACAACGCTCCGTCGATATGTTCCAGCACTTCCGGCCCAGTCTTGCAAACGCCGACCAGCCCGAGGGCAGTCACATCGACAATGCCGTTCGTGTTGCCGAACGGAAAGGGATTCAGATACAGGTCGCATTCGTTGATGTGTGCCATGTAGTCCTGGTAGGCCAGGATGGGATGGACCACCGCATCGGGCAGGTAGCGTTGAATGAGATCGCGTGCCTCAAGATAGACCAGCCCCCGCGAAACACCCATGAAAAAGTGAAACTCCACTGTCCGGGTCACGGCGCCCCGGATACGTACGAGCGCGTCGACAAAAGCAGGATTCAGCTTCATCGTGGTGGCCGCCACCGCCACACGCAAGACCGAAGGATTCATTTTCAGCTTCGGCTGGACGCGCCCGCTGTCTGCAGATGGCACGAAAGGCATCGCCGCTTTCGGCATCGGTATCAGTTTTTCGCTGAAGTAGCCTGGATCGCCGATCCAGTCTTCAGGCAGGACAAAGTAATCGATGAAGGGCGACATCGACGTGGCAGGATGTCCATAGGAGACGATCTGCACCGGAGCCAGGCGCAGGTTGGTCAAGTGAATGCTATGCGAAAACATCCCGAATGCCGGGTATTAGACGATGTCCGGCCGTAGCTCTTCGGCCTTCATCCGCACGAATGGCACAGTCTCACCGGAGACTTCCAGATACTCGTCGAAAACGGACTTACCCATGGCATCGACCTGACCGGCGTGACCAATGCCGACGACGCGAAACCGCTCCCGCGCCGCTCTGATCGATGCCGAATGGGTCCGGTAAATCGAATGCGCTCCCGAGAACCATTCCAGTATCACCGGCATCAGTGGCGCGGCCTCGTCCGCACTGAAGGTGCACGTCAACATCACGCACAACTGGTCGAACGATCTCGAGCTCATGATCGTTGCTCCGAACGGTTCCTACGGGATCCTGAAGTACCCGGACTACAGCTACACCAACGACGGCAACATCAACGCCACGTATACGATAAACGCCTCGTCGGTGCTGGCCAACGGCACCTGGACACTGAAAGTAATCGACGTCGACCCGTACTACACCGGCGACGACGGTGTGCAGAACAACTGGAGCCTGACGTTCTGATGACAAACGGCGCGCAGGGACGCGCGCCAACCATCCTGGATCCGCAAACCAAACTTGCGTGCGTACGTTGAAGAGAACGCAAAAGTTTCAAACCATGAAGTCTTCCCGCCCGATCGGCAACGATCGGGCTTTTTTTTTGCGTGCGCACAGCGATGATGACCTGGCGTCCTCGGATGTCGTCGCGATAGTCCTCGGATTGGCATCAAGAACACATTGGCCCACGCGTTTGCAGGCATCGTCATTGGGATTGAGGCTATTGGCTGAAACATGCCAGAAGTTCTACTTCTGAGGTGCCTACCTGGCGGGGAGAATACGGCCGCATGGCGTCGCTGAAGGGAGCAAGACCCCAACTGAGCTGGCAAAGGCATGGCAAGAAGGTCATCATGTGATGACGACTCTCTTGCGCCAGCATACGAGAAGCTGTTCAAGGTGATTCAGAGAGTCCCGTCATCACAGTACAAGCATTACGACGACGCCAAGTACCGAAGGATCCAGTGCTAACGAGATCGTCACCCGGTCATCATCCAGCAGCAGGTCGACCAAGCGCAGCGAAACAGGGTAGCTAAGCAGGGGCTCGCTTTCGGCCAGGCGAACGTCTATTGAGCATAGGTCGTCGCTCAAGCCCTTGCCGGTCGCTTTCAGCACGGCTTCCTTCCGTGTCCAACAGCGCTTGAATTGCGCCAGCCGCCTGTCCGGCGCTGCCTCGTCAATGCTTCGGTGCTCGGCCGGGTGTGTTGTTGTGGCCAACAAGTCGCGATAGTCCTGCAGGTGCTCGAAGGTTTCGACGTCAATACCGACAAGCTCACTATGACTGATTGCGCAAGCGACCCAGCTGCCCGAGTGGGATAAATTGAAACTCGGGCAATCCGGCAGGAATGGTTTGCCATAGCGGCCAAGGGAGAAGGCATACGGCACTGAAACGCCCTGCGTGCGAACGAGATGGTGGACCACCGTACGGCCCAGAACGAAGTTGTCGCGATCGTTGGCTCGTCGAAAGTGCATGGCACGCTGACGATCCTCATCAACCAGCAGGTGTTCATCGGCGAATGCACCGGCCTCGCGCAGGATCAGCACGAAGGTCAGCCCTTCCGTCAGCGCCTTGTCGCAGGCCCGGCGAGCATCCTGCCACAGTGCGGTACGCACGCCGTTGAGGGTGAAGACCTTAAATGTCGTGCAACTCGCCTGAGTGGTGTCGAGTTCACTAATGGCTTGGATATTGTGAGGCCCGTTCATCGGCGGCAGGCGCCGGATAATGTGCAGCAGAATCCGTAATCGGCACCTACCCTCGTGCACGCCTCGAACGGAAATATGCCATCGGACATCGCGCGCAGATGATCCATATCGTCAAGATTTCGTTTGCTGCGATTCATGCATAAACATCGGCAGCCATCGACACGCTGTTCTTGCGCCATCTGCCGAGCAGGTCC
>DASZCB010000405.1:0-2413 GCA_035943575.1 Rhodanobacter sp.
AACGAAAATGCAGGATTCCGCAATTACCTGGAAATCGACTCAGCTGAGCTCGGTCAGGCTGTTGGTCCAGCGCCGCGTCATGAGATCGATCGATGGCGACTGCGTGCTGCGGATGCTGGCCGCACGATAGGCTCCCGGAGAGACCCCGAAGGCTTGCTTGAATTGGCGACCGGCATGACTCTCACCCGAAAAGCCCGACAATGGCGCCAGATCGGCCAGCGACTGTCCGTCGGAAGCCCGGTCGTCCAGCCGATCACGCAGCTGCTGCAGCCGACGCAATTGGACGAACCGGGCCACGCCACCTTGGGACTCGAACAGGCGATACAGGCTAGCGCGCGAGATACCCGTCTCGCCGATGATGTCCTGCACCGAAAAATCGCGGTCGGCAAGGCGCAACTCGATCAGGCGCTGCACCGCTTCACGGCGCACGTATTCCAGCCGGTAAAAGTCGGACCGCGCGCCGGTTCCGGCGGGGTTGATTGCCACCGACAACAGGTCGACCAGAGTGCGGGTGACGGCGGGCTGGGCACCGGGTGGCAGATCAGTCGCCCGTTCGACCAATGCACGCAACAGCGCACACAGCAATGCACCCTCCTCCGCCCCGATCCGGCGGCCATGCAGGCCGTCCAGATTGCCGGCGGCAGCTCGCACGGCGTCGCGCGCCACGCTGACGGTGATCAGACTTACAGCACAGGCCGCGCTTTCCATGGCCTCGCGGGTGTCGAGCAGCAGGATCTCTCCCGGAGCGATCGACACTGCCGCGCCATCGGGTCCGCCGACCAACGCACCACTCACTACGTGATGGAGCACAAAATGATCGAACCCATCGGACGCTACGCGCTCACGCCGGCGGTGGCGTACACCGCCGTACTCCCTGGCGAACAATAGCGCCCGGTCCAGTCGCCAGCTCCTGACGCGAGCGAAGAACGGATCGGCTGTGCGCTCCGTATCCGAACCCAAAGCGTAGAGATCACGGTAGCGTGCGAAAGCATCATCCGCGGCATACGCAGCGCTGTCGAAGGCGAACATCTCGCTCACCCGGCGATCTCCACGGCGGCGCGACGCCAGCCCCAGCGCGCCAGCAAGGCCGACCCGGCGCCAAAGATCGCCGCTGCCGCACACACCAGGTACAGCGCGGTAGACAAGCCATGCGCTCCGGTGCCGATGCCATCACTGACATACCCTGCGACGAACGGCCCCAGCCCCACACCCAGCACAGTGATAACCACTAGAAACAGGCGCACTCCAGCATCGCGCAGCGGCGCAGGCAACATCGACGGCAGCCCGGCCAGCGCAGCGACGGCGGCCGTGCCGCCAACCAGGGAAGTGAGCGCAAGGAGACCGCACGCCGCTACCGGCGAGGTGGCCCTTGGCAACATCCAGAGCAGCGGAACGGCAAGCAGTAATCCACCCGCCATGACAGCCATGGGTGTTATCCGTTTGCCGCGCAGATCGATCAGGGCACCGGCACTCAGGTGCCCCAACGGTGACGCGACCAACAGCGCCACGCCAAAAGCGAGTGCTGCGGTGGCGGGTGTGAGCCCTTGTTCGCGATGCAGCACCGAGGGCGCCCAGGCGCCGACGGTCTTCACGACCAGCACACTGCCCGCGGCACCGCCAAGGTACAGGCCGATCAGTTTCGGTCGACGCCGAAACCAGTCCAGCAGCTGTTTGAGGCAGGCCATGGGGTATGGCGACACGGGCGGTTGCTCTGCGCAACGCAACAGTATGACGATAAGTACCAGATTCGGTGCCGCCATCACCAGGAATAACAGACGCCAGTGCGCGAGACCCGAAGTAGGCATCCACCGATCGAGCAACGCCAGCGTCGCGCCGCCGACCAGCAAGGCGAGGCAGCGCCCGACCACTGAAGCCGCAGTGAACACGGCGATCGAGCGCGCCCGCCACTGCGGCACCGAGCGTTGCACGATCAAGCCCAGCGCGAGCGGTACGAAGGCCGACTGCCCCAGCCCAACCAGTGCCCGGGCAGCGACCAGCATGTCGAATGATCGCCCGAACGCAAAAATCACCATGCCGAGCGCCCACATGGCGATGCAACCCGCCAGCAGGCGAAGGCGATGCCGCGAACTCGCCAATGGCCAACTCGCAAGCATGCCGACGGCATAAAGCACGGCGAACGCCGGCCCATCGAGCAACCCCAGCTGCGCGTCCGAAAGACCCAGATTGGCCTTCAGCAACGGGGCCGCGACGGCGGTCAGATTCCGGTCAGCGAAAGCTGCGCAATGACCGAGGGCAAGCAGACAGACAAGCGGAACTGACATGCTTCCCGAGGTCGAACGAGAATCGGACAGCAGCATGTCCTCCCCAGTCATGGAAGGCGTGAGTGGATCAAGTATGACGATGGCCTCTTCCCCAATTGATCGTCTGAACTCGCTGGCTCAAGCAATAATTG
>DASZCB010000406.1:0-2894 GCA_035943575.1 Rhodanobacter sp.
CCGACGATGGCGCCATCCTCGCTATAGCGGATCGCGGCCTCACCGACCTGGCGTTTTTCGTTGGGATTGCTCATGACGTCGGTTCCGGAAAGAAATTGTCTGGAGAGTGGAAGGGCGCGCGTGGCCCAGCTTGCGTCATTCGAGCGTGAGGATATAGCGCCATTCGGCGGCAGCTACCGGCATTACCGACAGCCGGTTGCCTTTGCGCAGCAACAGCATTTCATCCAGCACATCGTGGCCCTTGAGCTCGTCCAGCGTGATCGTGCGCTTGAGCTTCTTCACGAACTTCACATCGACCAGCATCCAGCGCGGTTCCTCGCGCTTGCTGGTGGGATCGAAATACTTGCTCTTGGCGTCGAACTGGCTGGGGTCGGGATAGGCGTCGGAGGCGATCTCGGCGATGCCGGCGATGCCGGGTTCGGCACAGTTGGAGTGATAGAAGAACACCTTGTCGCCGGGCTGCATGCTGTCGCGCATGAAGTTGCGCGCCTGGTAGTTGCGCACGCCGTCCCAGGCTTCGGTGCGCTTGCGCTTGAGATCGTCGATCGAGAATGCCTCGGGTTCGGATTTCATCAGCCAGTATTTCATGTGCTCGCCTCACTGCCTTGATCAGTGCTGCCTCTAGCGGTGGAGCAGTCGATCAGCTCGCGCTCGGTGGCGATGAAGTCGAGCGGGACATCCCACGCGGCTTCCTCGACCTGCGGCAATTCCTGGAAGGAATAAGCGATGCCGACCAGCAGCGGCTCAGTCGGGCGCACCTGCTCGTTGAGGAACGCGAAGCTGCGGTCGTAGTAGCCGCCGCCATGGCCGAGCCGGTTGCCGCGGCGGTCGAAGCCGAGCAGCGGCACGAACACCAGGTCGAGCTGGAACGGTTCAAGCGGCTCGCGCGGTTCGACCGGCTCGGGGATGCCGTAGCGGTTCGGCTGCACCTCGTCGCCGGATTGCCATGGCGCGAAACGCAGGTGTTTGCCCGTCCCGATCACCGGCAGCAGAAACTGCTGACCACGCGCGGCCAGCGGTGGAATCACCAGGTTCAGCGGCAGCTCGCCGTGGCTGGCCCAGTAGCCGGCCACGCGCGCATCGGTAAGGTATTCGGGCAGTTGTTCGAGGCTGCGGCGCAGTCCTTGCGCGGCGGCCATGCGCTCGGGCGGGGTGAGGGCGCGGCGGCGTTCGGCCAGACTCTGGCGCAGTTCGCGGCGTTGGGCGGTGGCGTCCACGTGTCGCGCGTCTCCGGCATGGTTCGCCCCGTTCATCGCGAGGACGAACGGGGCGGGGAATAAGTGGCGTCAACCGCGATGCCGCTGCCCACCAAACGACCTTGATCCAAGATGGATCAGGTGGGAGAGCTACATGGCCTCAAGGCTTTCCGCACGTGGCGGACATGCACAACAGCCGATGTGAAGCCGACCCGGGGCCGTATTTAGGAACAAGGCAAATGTAAGAGTGTGCTGGCGCACATCGCAGAAAACGCCGAGACCGATTTTAGGCGCTTGCCCGGCAATGCGCCACTGGCGAATGACAGTCCGGGTTCATCGAACGGCGCGACACGCGCTGTTTTCAGCGTTGCAGTACTCAACGCTTCAGCGGATCGCTCTCGAGCGCGGCATCCAGTTTGCTGCGCAACGCGGCGAGGCCGTCGCTGAGACGTTGTTCCTGGCTGTCGTGCTGCTTGCGCAGGGTGAGGAATTCGTGGGTGACGCTGATCGCGGTCAGCACCGCCAGCCGTTCGAAGCTGGGCGCTTTGGCATTGGCGCGCAGCTCACGCATCTTGCGGTCGAGAAAGCCGGCCGCTTCGAGCAGGCCATCGCGCTCTTCCGGTGCACAGGCGATCAGGAATTCGCGGTCGATCAGTCGCAGCGCGACCGGTTCACTGCTGGACATGGTTTCTATCAACCGTTGCTTTCAAGCGATTTCAGCCGCTGGATCATCGCCTCGACGCGGCTGCGGGCCTGCTCGTTGCGCGCCATCAAACCGGCACGCTCGCCGGACAACTGCTCCTGGCTGTGGCGCAGGCTGCGGTTTTCCTCGGTGAGCCGGCGCACGGTATCGAGCAGCCGATCCAGCTGCTGACCCAAGGCGACCAGCTCCTGATGGACATGGTCGGACTGAACGTGATCGGGCGTACTCATGCACGAAACTATAACAGGACGCCGACGGAAGTCAGCCGGCCACCGCCGGCGGTGCATGGTAGGCACGGCGGCTGCATTAAACTGGCGGCCATTCCTTGAAGGAGCACCGCCATGACGGCTACCGGGCTTGTGGGCCACGACGACATCGACGCGCTGATCATGCGCCTGCGGCTGGGCACCGAGGCCAGCGAATTGCATGGTTCGCTATGTGGCTATCTGGCCGGCGGCGGTTCGCTGCGCGGCACGTCCGTGCTCGCTGCATTACAACTCGACGGCGAGGCCACCGACCCCGCACCGGACGACCAGGCGTTGCTGCAGCGACTGGCGCGGCAGTGCGAAACCGAGCTGGCCGACCCGGAGCTGGGTTTCGAACCGTTGCTGCCGGCCGACGATCGGCCGCTGACCGAGCGCGCCGACGCGATGGTCGACTGGTGCCGCGGCTTCCTCGGCGGCTTCGGCCTCGCCGGTACCGCGGCGCATGCGCAGTTGTCGGACGAAGCACAGGAAATCCTGCGCGACCTCGGCACGGTCGCCGCCTCGTCGTTCGATTTCGGCGATGAAACCGAAGACGAGGACGCGCTGATCGAAGTGCAGGAGTTCGTGCGCGTCGCAGCGATGCTGCTGCATACCGAATGCACCGCGCACGATCCGTCCGCCAACGGCACCGTGCATTGATCCCCAGCAGCCTATCGAGCCTGGCCGCGCTGGCGATCACCACGGACGAGTTCGCACGGCGTCGTCGCCAGCTGATGCAGATGGCCGGCG
>DASZCB010000407.1:0-3439 GCA_035943575.1 Rhodanobacter sp.
TTCCGGACGGACACGTCGAGAAATGCATCGACGACCTGCCGCGCGTTTAGCCGATGCTGGACCTGGCAACCAGTAATCCGGTGCGGTGATGACGTGCGCGGCGATATGGCAGTGCAGTCGACCGGAGGCTGCATCCTCAAGGGCGTCACGTACGTCGGCTTTGCGACCTTCCGATTGAAAACATTGACGGCGTGTGAGCGAACGGAGGCGCAGTGTGCCGATTCCTAAGAAACGCCCTCCGTGGGTTGGAGGCAGAAGCCGAACTCGGTTGCCCGCCTGTGCAACTGCTTGATGACACGCTCCTTGTAGCGCTGTTCGTAGTGGTCGGCTCCCGGGTCGACGTATTGCATGCCGAAGCGCATGGCGTTGTAGAACAGTACGGCGATCTTGCGCGCGGTGGCGGTGACGGCTTTGGCCTTGCCGATGCGAGCCGCCAGCTGGCGGTAGAACGCACCCAGCGCCGTGCTGGTCTTTCACACCGTGACGGCAGCTAGCCGCAGCAGGGCAGCCACGCGATTGGTTGTCTTGCGCGTATGTAAGGACAGGACCTTGCCGCCGCTCATCTTGCACCCTGGCGACAGGGTCAGTCAGGAGGTGAAGTGCTTGGCAGTCGGCCATCGACTGAGGTCGGTGCCGCATTCGGCGACGAGGCGCACAGCCAGGTAGGAGCCGATTCCATGGATCTGGGTGAGATCGACGCCAGCGAGCTGGTACATGAGAGTGCGCACGTCGAAGCTCAGCGCGTTGGGCTGTTGGGTCCGGCTGCGCACCTTTCCCAATGGCTGTCGCGGTACGGGCTTGTCGGCGGCAAGCATGGCCAGCGTGCGCTCGATCTGGGCATCGCATTCGTCGACGCGGGCCTGGTAGAAGTCATACAGTGCCAGGGCCTGTTGCAGCGCGAAGACGTGTTCGGGAAGGTAGTTGCCTACCAGAGCGGCCCGGATCGTCTCGACGCTGGACCTCAGTTGCGATCGCGCATCGCAGCCAGCACGCCGGGGTCACGCTCGCCGGTCACGATGGCGCGGATGATGCGCATCCCTGTGGCTCCCGTTACGTCGGTGACGACATGGTGCAGTTGAAGGTTCATGAAGGTCAGCGCCTTCTGCATATGCTGGATGTGTGCGGCCGCGTAGTCCAGATGTCGTTCCCGAAGCCGCAGATAGGCTCGAAGCGCAGCGATGTCGCCGCTGGGTCTGAAGCTTGGGCGCAACAGGCCGCAGGCGTGGAGCCGCTGCAGCCACTGCGCGTCGTTGACGTCGCTCTTGCGGCCTGGCACGGCGCGGGATTCGCGTGCGTTGGCCACGATTACCTCGAGACCACGGCCCTCGAGGATCTCGTAGGCCGGGATCCAGTACACGCCGGTTGATTCCATCGCCACGGTTTTGATCCCAAGCGACACGAGCCAGTCGGCCATACGCTGGAGGTCGCTGGTGAAGGCCTGGAAAGTCTGGACCGGTTGCTCACACAAGTCTGGTGGCACCGCTACGACATGGAATCGTGATCCAATGTCAACGGCTGCAGCCCCGTCGTTGACGACGGGCAAATCTGTCAGCTTGCTATGCAGTTTGGGCATGATCGAACCTCTCACGTTGATTGAGCACGCCGGACGGGGGACTCGGATCAGGTCACATTCCTAAACGGGGTCGCACTGGGGCGCCACCACAAGCGGGTCCGCAGCTTCCCCCTGGGCCAGGTTTTTTGACGGGGCCATACCGTCTACGATGAATGCGACCGGCGTCCCGTGCAGCACGGATGATGGGCTGCGCTCGAGAATGCGTTGGGCCACGCGCAGCCTGTACTGCTCGAACGCTGCCGGTTGCAGGCACGCTGGACAGGGATTTCGAAAGTTCCGATGCGTGCCGCGCATCTTTACCTGACGCGAGCGTCGCCCTCCGCGGTGGACATCGCTGCGTGTCCCGTTTCGTTGTTCCGGATGATCGCTTGGACGCGGGTTTGCCAGCGTCGGTCGGCAATCACGCAGTAGGGCAATTGGAGCCTGTCCTGAATTTCGTCTGCGAGACATGGCAGCGGGACGCCGGACGTCCGTGCCACGCCAGACGAAGACGGCTGCAGCGTCCGGGATGACGCTGTTGTCGACACCGAAGGAAACGGTTTGACCTGGTTCCAGGCGGCTGATGAGCGCACGGGGCACCCGGGAATGCGCTACGCGTTCCTAAGTGTTCTTGTGTCTGTGTGGCGGGTCTCATTGCGACTGGCGGTCAATCGGCATCGGTTCATCTGATCGTGACTTCGCGCTTCACATCTGCGCGAAACGAACGTCACCCCGGTCGCTGTGATCGTCCCTATAGTGAAGGAAAAGGGATACAACCCGGGTTCGGGTCCGGGTTGTCCCGCCGGGCAACACCGTGAAGATAACCCGTTCATCCATCCTGTCAGGCAGCCCAATATGCGCATGATTGGCCACCCCGCCCAGCAAATACTCAAGCACCCAGGTGCCTTCGCTGCACAGACACTGAGAGCGTTTCGCGCGAACCAGGGGCTGCTCCTGGCCGGCGCGGTTGCCTACTATGCGTTGCTGTCGATCGTGCCGCTACTCATCCTGATCGTTATCGCGCTGTCCAGCGTGATTGATCCAGCGGAACTGCTCGATACGCTCGGCCGATACCTCGACTGGCTGGTGCCCGGCCAGTCAAAACCGATCATCGGTGAGCTGGCCCACTTTCTGGAGCATCGCGAGGTTTTGGGCTGGGCGCTGGCGGTGACGATGCTCTTTTTCAGCTCGCTCGCCTTCAGCGTGCTAGAAAATGCGATGTCGGTGATTTTCATTCACCGGGTGGTGATTCGCCGGCGCCGCTTTCTCGTCTCCGCCGTCCTGCCATATTGCTGCATCCTGTTTCTCGCGCTCGGATTGCTGGTCGTCACACTCGTTGCCGGCAGCCTGCAGGTGATCGGCGCGGAAAGCGTCCGTTTTCTGGGCCACCGCTGGTCGCTAGGCGGCATTTCGGGCGCGCTGCTGTATCTGCTCGGTGTGAGCGGCGAAATCTTCGTGCTCACCTCGCTGTATCTGGTCATGCCAGTCGGCCGGCCATCGGTGCGTCTCGCGCTGATCGGCGCCGCCCTGGCGACGCTGTTCTGGGAAATCACCCGGCATGTGCTGGTATGGTATTTCGCCACCCTGTCCAGGGTCGGCGTCGTCTACGGATCATTCACAACCGCGATCGTCGTCCTGCTCAGCCTCGAAATCGCGGCGACGCTGCTGTTGCTGGGTGCCCAGGTCATCGCCGAATACGAGCGCCTCGGTCGAGGTAGCCAGGATACCCCGCCGAAGCCGTTTCGTACCGGGTAGGAAGCGGCCCAACCGGTATGCAGTGTGTTTGCGGGCGTGCTCAACGCAGCGTCAGTAGCGTGTGGACGAAAACATCGGAGGTGTCGCACGGGTTGAGGTCGGTGGGGTCGTCAACAAGGGGTCGGGCTGGCT
>DASZCB010000408.1:0-7005 GCA_035943575.1 Rhodanobacter sp.
GTCACCTTCGACTTCGGTCCCACCGACAGAAATCGGCACGCCACCCAGGTAGCCCCGATCTTCAAGGCTACGGCGCGATCCATCGCGCTGGTCTCGCTTGTACCTGACGCATTTGCGTCTTCCTCAACCACGCCCAAGGGATGCCCTCCCTTGCGGACGGGACTCCCTTGTCTATTCACAAGGAGTCTCCCATGAATCGCTCATCCATTCGCGAACAGATGCCCGTGCTGGTTGCGGGTCACGTGCCGCGCAACATCCGCAAGTTCAAGTTCAGCTGCTTTGACGATCAGCCAATGATATCCACGTTGGGCTTTCAGATCGATCCGAAGCCATTCACGGGCACGGTCATTGCCACCACGGCCGAGGCCATGGTCATCAAGACCGGACGAGCCGAATTCGCGGTGCTCGATCGCCAGTTGGCCACCCAGGTACCGACAGAAGGGACAAAGGTGATGGTGCAGCCGTACGCGCGCCACAGGTTCGATGGCAAGCGTGCGGACACCCCCGAAGAAACGACCCATTTCACCGCGGACGGCCAGCCGTACACGGTGAAATCGATCATCCTTGGGACGGCACCGGCAAAGCTTCCGATCGCGACGCCGCAATGCCCCGAGCTGCAGGATATGGTCCAGCAACTCGAACAGTTGCCGGCACCCGACGGTTTCCGTTGCATCACCCACATGCTGGTCGATGCGAATGCACGAGACTTCGAGGTCGTCGACCCCACCCCCGATGACATCATCCGGACGCCACCGGCGATCCGTTTCACCGTCAGCAGCGACAAGTTCATCGGGCGCGTCGCCGTCCTCTACAACCGTGGCATGGACACCTATGCCATCGAATCGCGACGCGATGGCGCACCGGTCGAATGCATCGTCAAGGATGTGTACTTCGACGACCTCGGCGACGTTCTTGCGGAGCTGATCGACGACGGTCAGTGGCGCCGCATCCGCGTGGATGTCGTCGCACCACCATCGCGCAGCGCCACCCGGCACTAATGCCTTCCTCGCTTCCTTCCCCATGGCACGTCCACCTCGCCCGGTGGACGTGCCAATCAACTTCTTTCAGGAGTCCATCATGCTGCGATTCAAGAACGCGGACCTGCGCCCCGTACTGTCTGAAGCGCTGGGAAACCAGTGCAAGATCCTTCTCGTGAAGGATCATGGCGTCTACTTCATGTCGGAGCACGACAAGCGCTTTGCCAACGGACAACCAAGACAACTCGCCTATGCCGTCGGCTGTCATCCGGAGATCGACCCCTTCGATCAATGGTATGCGCTGGCTCATCACGAGCTCGGCGGCGATGACATGGCGGAATACTTCGATCCGGCGACAGACGAGGTCTTCCAGCGCATCTTCAACAGCAAGGACGATCTCACCGTCGCCGTCACACCCACTAGCGTGACCTTGTGTGCCGTCGCCCTACGGCGCGGCAAGCTGTGACACCCCCCCTGCATCGGCCCCCGTCTCGGGGGCATTTTTTTACGCCTGCAGATTGTCACGACCGACGATCTGGCGGGACAACGCGTAGCGGTACTCGATGCACAACGAAATCAGGCGTCCCATGAGTGCGCATTCCTGCTCGAATTCGCGGTGCGGCTGACCCAGGCTGGGATCATGTCCCGCTGACGTGTCAGCGACATGCCCAGGTAGCCCGATCTTCAAGGCTACGGCGCGGTGTTCACCGCGTTGATCACTCCCGTTCGCACCGGCATCCATGCGCGAACAGCCACTGACTCGATCAGCGGCGATGCCAATCACGTTGTTCCCGGATCGCTCGATCCATCGACCCGCGCGGGGGTTTCACACCTCCCCGCCGGGGTCGGGTGTGTCTCCGCATTTTCCTCCAGGAGATTCATCATGACCACCTCATCCAATCCGAAAGTCTATTTCGACCTGCACATCACCGGCATCGGGTATCTCAATCGAATCCGCGAAGTGAAACCCAAGAAAGGCGATGCCTTCCTGGCCTGCGACATCGCGGCCCTCAACGGTCCCAGCGACGATGTCTCGTACGTGCGTTTTGACACGCGTGTATCGGGTACGGAAGCGCAGCATCTCGTCCGTCGCTGCATGGATGCCGTCAAGGAAGAGAAGAAAGTGCTGATCGCGTTTCGCCTGGGCGATCTGTGGGCCGACACCTTCACCTACACCAAGGGGAAGCGCGTCGGCGAGCAGGGTGTGAGCTTCAAGGCACGCCTGCTGTTTATCAGCTGGATCAAGATCGACGGCAAGGAGTACTACAAGGCCGAACCGAAATCGTCCGACGCCGACGAACGCGAGACACCCGCTCCCGCAGCTGCCGACACGCCCACCGCGCAGGAAACACCGACGCCGGAATCATCCGGGTCAGTCGCCGATCCTGATGCGGACGTTCCCGCAATGGCCGCTGGCGATTCGTTCTGATCCACAAGGCCCCGCTCGCCGGGGCCTTTTCCTCTCCCATGAACACACGTCGCCGGGCATGCCCGTGTCCGCGACACGTGCTCTCCCATTTCCTGCAGGAGGCATTTCCATGATCACGATTCCCGGCCAACTGGCCATCAAAACCATTCACGGCCGAAACGGCGATTTCAACGTCGGCCGCCTGGCGACCTCGATTGGCGAATTTGTCGTCAAGGACGCCGAACTCGACCAGTATCAGGAAGGCAAGTACGACGGCGATTTTTCGATCGCCCGGATTGGCCCTTCGACGTACAACACCAACGGCCGCTGGGTTCTGGAAGTCCGCGCCCATCTGGACGGCATGACCTTGTCCAACATCGATGCCCTGACGGGCGATGAATCGCATCGTCTGAGTTCACAGGAAGTGGATCCGATCGACGAGGAAGCACAAGCCTCCGCCCCGGCCACATCCGGGACGAGGGCCAAGGCGAGGTCCCGCAACCCGCGTGATCCCCTTGTCGATACCACACCGTTCGGCACCGAGCCGCCTGTCGCCTCCGCCGGATCCTCGGTCGAAGCCGACGACGCCGTATTGTTCGGCGACCTCTGGCCGCTGGGCGAAACCGTCAAGCTCGACGCAACGATCGAACGTCGCATCCTGCGTCTGCAACGTGATCGCCTCGGCGCTCTGGGCTACGAGTTCAGACCGCTGCCGCACCAGGACTGGCACCGACTCACCGCCGCCTGAAGGCACCCTGTCGTCACTGTCCACCACCCGCCGGGGTTCGCCCCTCCGGGGAGCGCTCCGGCATTTTCCCGAAGGAGATTCTCATGGGTTGGCTTTTCTTGCGGCAATCCCGCCACGAACTGATTCAGCAACTGATCGAACCCACCGACAACGGGCCGCTTCGTTCCAACGTTATCGCCCATGCGCTGCGCGGCAACGTGCTGTGGTCTGTCGTGCACGTCACCGACCAAGGGGATGGCGCCCTGCCGGGGCTCACGCATGACGACGGGTATTGCTACATCCGCTGCGACCTGCTGCAACGTTCCGGCGATCAGTGGGGTTACAAGCCGATGGATGAATCGATGCACCCGTACTACTACTCCTGTCCGCTCAGCTATCTGGCGATGGCACCCGAGCAATCGGCCGAGTGGCGCGAAGGCGTGCGGGCGTATCACGCTCGCCGGCGCACGCCCATGGCCTCGACAACGACGCCCATGGCTTGAACCCGGGAGAACCTGCATGGACCCGATCCTTGCCTCCCTCCCGATGTCGTTGCTCGCCTACGTCGAAGGACAACTGTCCAATGATGAGGTTTCCTCGGACGAAGAAATGCTCGACTACTTCGTCGTCAACGGACTTACGGACGTACAGGCACGCCAAGCCTTGACCTACCGCGGCCGCTATCTGCGCAACCTCTACCGCACCGGATTTACACCGATCAGCAACCCCGGCGTGGTGCTTCGCTACAACCCGCACAAGCGCGACTTCGAGACCGAATAGCGCGTTCCTTCATCCACCCCAAGGGGCAGTCATTGCCCCGGCGGGCGGTGCTGCCTCCTTCTTCATCGAGGACATCACCATGCCTGCATCCGAACCCTCCAAGACGCTGTACCGCATCGACGAATGCCCCGACCTGATGGCCGACGGCTGCGTCAGCGACGAATACGGCAACCTGGTCTTCCTGTCTGTCTGGGCACGCGACACCGCCATCCATGAGTTCCTCGCTCGCCTCACCCTCGGGCATGACGAGCAGGGCCTGGAAGAGTGCCACGTCATCACCGAACAGGCTGGCGCAATCCCGATTGTTATCGGCAACGTCGACCGCCTGGAAAAACGCTTTACGCGCGCATACCGGCGCACCCTGTTCGGCTCGATGGTCCACCTGTGGCTGTTCGATCGTCGCTGCATCCGGCCGGACAAAACCCATGCCAGCGCCATGGCACTCCTTCCCCACGACTCGCATCGCCGGCTCGATCATCTGTGGGCGCTGGTACAGGACACCTGTCCGTTGCCGCTGCTCCCTCACTGGCGCGAAACCGTGCTGGAGCTCTTGCGGACCCAGGCGATGCTGACTCGCCTTCCGCAAGCCCTCGGGCCGCTGGAAGGATATCGGCTTGCCATCGATGTTCCGGCGCTGACCCTGGCACTTGGCGATCTGATCCGCGCGGGTGCGCTCGGCACCGCCGCGGTTGAACCGGTCTCGCGCGTACCGCTGCGGCGCGCCGCGTGACGCATCCACCACGGGCATGTGCATCTCGCATGCCCTTCCCTTCCTCATCCCACCGGAGAACATCCATGGCTCTCATGTTCGCGCGCCTGGCGCGCAATTTCATTCGTAATGGCTACTTTCCCACCGATGAACCGACGCTGGAGCGGGCCTTGTCCGCGCTGGCGCCAGCCAACGGGGCCATGTGCATTCTTGATCCATGCGCCGGCGAAGGCGCGGCAATCGCCGAAGCCGCTCATGCCCTCGGGCACGAGCAGGTCCACACGTTCGCCGTGGAGTACGACGCCGAGCGTGCGCAGCACGCCCGGTCACTGGTCGATCACTGCCTGCACGGGGACCTGATGGATACGCTGATCTCCCGCCAGACCTTCGGACTGCTGTGGCTGAATCCGCCGTACGGCGACCTCACCAAAGACGCCAACGGCAACATCGGCTACCAGGGCCAGGGCCGCGCGCGGCTGGAAAAGCTGTTCTACCAGCGCACGTTGCCGCTGCTGCAATACGACGGCGTGCTGGTCTTCATCGTGCCGTTCTACGTGCTCGACGCCGAGCTGGTCGGATGGCTGACGCGCCACTTCGCCGATCTGCGCATCTACCGTGCGGTGGAGACGCAGTTCCGGCAGGTCGTCATTTTCGGTCGGCGGGTTCGCCCTCACGCCCTCGCCTCGGACGCGGTCAAAGCCACGCGCGCTCTGCTGCTCAAGATCGGGCAAGGCGATATCGACGCTGAAGAGCTGCCGGTCACCTGGCCGTTCCTGCCCTACACCGTTCCTGCCAGCCCGGCCGAGCCGGATCACTTCTATCGCGTAACGATGGAGCCCGCGCAATTCGCCGATGAGGTCAGTCGGCTGCAAGGACTCTGGCCGTCGCTCGATACGCACCTGGGCGCCGCACAGCAGTCGCCGCGGCCACCGGCACGTGCCTTGTCCCACTGGCATCTCGCCCTGGCGCTCGCCGCCGGTGCAATTTCCGGCGTCGTGCAGTCGAAGAGCGGTCGCACGCTGGTCGTCAAAGGGGATACCCACAAGGAGAAAACCCTGCAGACGGAATACACCGAACGCGACGACGGCTCCGTCGCCGAAACACGCATCCTCACCGACCGGTTTGTACCCGTCATCCGCGCCTGGGACATGACACCGGACTCCCCCACCTGGGGCGAGGTGCTGACCATTCGCTGATCTTCACCCGGACGGTTCGCCGTCCCTTCATCCACCCGCCGGGGCCACGACCCCGATGGGGCGCCGTGGCCCTTCATGCTCGACAGGAGGCCACCATGGCTTTGATATCTCACCTTCGTTCCCACGTTCCACCTGGACTCATCTCACGTTTCGAGCCCGGTCGAATCGTCATGACGCGCGGCATCCACGATCTGAGCGAACGCGGCCTGCTGACCTGGCCGTACCTGGTTCGCCATCTCGGTGGCGACTGGGGCGATCTCGACGCCCACGACCGGCGTGTCAACAACACCGCGCTCGAATCCGGCGGGCGGTTGCTTTCCTCCTATCAGGTCACGCCCGACCTCACGCTCTGGATCATCACCGAAGCCGATCGCGGCGTCACCACGCTACTGCTGCCAAGCGAGTACTGACCCGCGCCAGCGGCGGCCATGCACCGTTCATCTCATCCCACCCGGGAGCCTGTCGCTCCCAACCGGGACGACAGGCCTCCTTCCTCTGGAGGTCACCCGCATGCTGATTTTCAACTTTGGATCTTTGTCCGTCGCCATCGGCGATCCGCGATTCAACCCAGGATCACTGGTCACCAGTACCGGCGTCACCGCACTCGAACAACGCGGCCGGCTGTTCGCCGCGCTGTACCTGCGTCGCCATCTCAACGGTGACTGGGGCGATGTGACGGACGCCGAATGCAGGGCCAACGACATCTTTCTGCGCAATGGCGGACGGCTGCTGTCGCGGTACCGGATCGCTTTCGACATCGAGCTTCAGATCATCACCGAAGGCGATCGCAGCACGACCCAGATGCGGCTCGCCGACGAAGCGTCGTCCGCATCTCATCCGTTTTCCTGAGTTCTTTTTTCTCTCTTCCCCCCACGGGCATGCACCGCCCGTCGGGGCGGTGCATGCCCCATTCTTCTCAAGGAGCATCACCATGTCTCTCGATACCGAAACGCAACGCGATGCTGAACTGCAGGGCGACCTGCTGGAGCCGGGCACCTCTCCTCTCACGTTCAGCCTGCCGGACTTCGTGTCCGAGTTCGGCGACGATCTGCTCGAATCGCTCAACCGCGCCAATCCACCCGTCTATGCGGGCCTGCCCAGAGACCATCGGCAGCTCGTGATCGCGGGGCTCAAGCGGATCCTGTTCCCTGCGCAGGCCGACGTGGTTCACGCGGTGGCCGAACTGCTGGTCGATCGCGGCGAACGTG
>DASZCB010000409.1:0-5922 GCA_035943575.1 Rhodanobacter sp.
CTTGCGCGTCAGCGGGTTTGGCGTCGTGCTGCATGCCGGGCATGTTGGGATCCATCTGTTCGGCAACAACGAAAGCGGGCGCGGCCAGCAGGGTGCAGGCCCAAGCTAGGGTGATGAAACGCTTCTTCATAGATCAGTTTCCTTGGGGATTGGTGTGAATGACGGTGTTCGTCAGATCGACCCGACGCAATCGATGCAGGATCAACAGTCGAAACGCAGCGGGAATGACAAGCATGGACAGCAGCGGTGCCGTGAGCATGCCGCCGATCATTGGTGCAGCAATACGCTGCATGACTTCCGAGCCGGCGCCATGGCCGAGTAGGATCGGGAACAGACCAGCGAGGATCACGGCAACGGTCATCGCCTTCGGCCGCACACGTTGCACAGCCCCTTCGCGAATAGAGGCATCAAGTTCGTCGATACCGGCGTGTGGATTCGAGACGAGCTGGTGATCCCATGCCTGGCGTAAATACAGCAGCATCACCACGCCGAACTCAGCAGCGACGCCGGCTAGCGCGATGAAGCCGATGATCGTAGCCACCGACACCGCGTGACCAAGTAGCCAGATCAACCACAGGCCACCGACAAGAGCCAGCGGCACGCTGGCCATGATAAGTAGCGCCTCGCTCACACGCCGGAACACGGCGTAGATCAGAAGAAAAATAATCGCCAGCGCGATCGGCACCACCAGTTTGAGCCGTTGCATGGCACTGGCCAGATACTCGAACTGGCCCGACCAGGCCACGGTGGTACCCGGCGGCAATGTGATCTGTTGTGCCACCGCCCGTTGCAGGTTGGCCACCACCGTGCCCAGATCACTGCCGGCCGTATCCACGTAGACATACGTCGCCAACTGTCCGTCCTCGCTTTTCAGCATCGACGGTCCTGCCTCAACGGCGATGTCGGCGATCTGACCCAGCGTGATCTGTGCACCGTTCGCGGCGACGATCGGCAACTGCTGCAGCGCCTGGATGGAATCACGTTCGGCACGTGGGTAGCGCACCACGATGGGGTAGCGTTCGCGCCCCTCGACGGTCTGCCCGATCGGGTCGCCGCCCACGACGGTGGCGATCAGTTGTTGCACGCGCTCCTGGGTCAGCCCGTAGCGTGCAGCAGCGTCACGGCGGATAGCCACATCGACATAGCGGCCGCTGGTCGGACGCTCGGCAATCGCCGAACTGACACCGGGTACAGTCTTTGCCACAGTTTCGATGCGGTCAGCCACGGCCTGCATCGTGGCCAGGTCGGTACCCAGGACCTTGATGCCAATAGGACTCTTGATGCCGGTGGACAGCATGTCGATGCGGTTGCGGATCGGTGGCACGAACAGGTTCGTCAGCCCCGGCACCTGCACGGCTTTGTCCAGCTCCGCCTTGATCTTGTCCATGGTCATGCCAGGCCGCCACTGGTCCTTCGGCTTGAAGGTGATGGTGGTCTCGAACATCTCCAGCGGCGCTGGGTCGGTGGCGGTTTCGGCGCGTCCCGCCTTGCCGAACACATGGGCGACTTCGGGCACGGTCTTGATCATGCGATCGGTGAGCTGCAGCAACTGGGACGCCTTACCGGCTGACAAACCCGGTAGCGCCGTGGGCATGTACAGCAGCGTCCCTTCGTCCATCGCAGGCATGAACTCGCTGCCGAGTCGGCTCAGTGGAATGAGCGCGGTGAGCAGCAGCAAGCCAGCCAACAGCACCACCACCTTCGAATGACGCAACACGGCTTCGAGGATCGGCCGATAGCCACGCATCAAGCCGCGATTGAGCGGGTTGTCGCGTTCGGCGCGAATGTGACCACGTACCAGGTAACCCATCAGCACCGGCACCAGGGTCACAGCCAGTCCTGCGGCGGCGGCCATCGCATAGGTCTTGGTGAAGGCCAGCGGTTTGAACAGCTTGCCTTCCTGTCCTTGCAGCGCAAACACCGGCACGAACGACAGCGCGATGATCAGCAGGCTTACGAACAGTGCAGGCCCCACTTCGGCGGCGGACTCGGCGATCAGCGTCCATCGCTCCGCGCCCAGCGGTTCTCGTCCGTCGTTTGCCTCGCGCCAATGTTCCAGATGTTTGTGCGTGTTCTCGATCATCACGATCGCCGCATCGACCATCGCACCAATCGCGATCGCGATGCCGCCCAGCGACATCAGGTTCGCCGACACGCCTTGCAGGTTCATCACGATGAAGGCGGCCAACACGCCGAGCGGCAGCGTGATCATCGCTACCAGCGCCGAGCGCAGGTGGCCCAGGAACAGCACGCAGACCAGCGCGACCACCAGGAACTCTTCCAGCAGCTTGCTCCAGACGTTCTCCACCGCCGCGTCGATCAGCTGCGAGCGATCGTAGGTCGGCACGATCTCGACACCGGGCGGCAGGCTGCGCTTGAATTCGGCCAGCTTGGCCTTGACCGCGGCAATGGCAGCCTTGGCGTTCTTGCCGGTACGCAGCACGATCACGCCACCGGCTACCTCACCCTGGCCATCCAGTTCGGCGACACCACGGCGGAACGTCGGACCGCGGCGTACCGTGGCCACATCGCGCAGCAGCACCGGCACACCGCCAGCGTTGGTGACGATTGGTACGGTTTCGAAGCCTTCGCGGCTTTTCAGGTAGCCCTCGCTGCGTACCATCAGCTCCGCCTCGCCTTGCTCGATCACCGAGCCGCCGTTGGCGCCGTTGGAGGAGCGGATCGCCTCGACCAATTGCGCGACGGTGATGCCGCGCGCCGCCAATGCCTGCGGATCGGGCACGATCTGCCAC
This sequence comes from Rhodanobacter sp., assembly GCA_035943575.1. GTDB lineage: Bacteria > Pseudomonadota > Gammaproteobacteria > Xanthomonadales > Rhodanobacteraceae > Rhodanobacter. The sequence goes on from DASZCB010000409.1 coordinate 2,754, forward strand.
GCGCGCTCCATGCCGCCGATGCTGGCCACCTCCGCGACATCCGGCACCGTCTTCAACTGAAAGCGCAGGAACCAGTCCTGCAATGCGCGCAGCTGGCCGAGGTCTTGCTGGCCGGTGCGATCGACCAGAGCGTATTCGTAGACCCAGCCCAACCCCGTCGCGTCCGGACCCAGCGATGGCGTGACATCGGGGGGCAGACTGCCACGCACCTGGCTGAGATACTCCAGCACGCGTGAGCGCGCCCAATACAGATCCGTGCTGTCGTCGAACAGCACGTAGACGTAGGAGTCGCCGAAGAACGAATAGCCACGAACGACCTTGGCGCCGGGTACCGACAGCATGGTGGTCGCCAGCGGATAGGTAACCTGATCTTCGACCACTTGGGGCGATTGGCCCGGGTAGCTGGTTCGGATGATCACCTGGGTGTCCGACAGATCCGGTAATGCATCAACCGGCGTGTGCAGCGTCGCGAACACACCGGCCAGTGCGAGGGCCAGCGCGGCCAACAACACGAAAACGCGATACGTAATCGCGGCACGAATGAGGGCGCCGATCATTGCCCATCCTCCATGTGCATGCCTGACATCGGTGCACTCGTCGCCGGCGTCGGCTGTGTGATGTCACCGTTTAACCGTTCCAGCGCACCCGACAGGCTCGCTTCGGAATCGATCAGGAACTGGCCCGAAACCACGACCTTTTCGCCGCCCGCGAGACCATTGCGTATTTCGGTGTAGCCCCCGGCCGAACGCCCCGCACGCACGGCGACGGCCCGGAAGTGTCCGCTATCCTCAGCGACGATCACCCGCGTCTGGCTGCCGGTAGCGATCAGCGCGTCATCCGGCACCACCGGCACGGCTTCGCCTTGCGCTGGGTTGAGCTGCACGGTGGCGAACATGCCTGGACTCAAGGCGCCATCAGGATTGGCGAGCACGATGCGCGCCCGCTGCGTGCGCGTCATCGGGTCGATATCCGGCAGCATGGTCTCCACGGTGCCGTGAAACGCACGACCCGGTAGCGCATCGACTGTAACGGTGACCGGTGTACCGCCTCGCACGGCACCGGCTGTCGCTTGCGGCAGCGCCGCCTCGATCCACACGGTGGACAGGCCGTTCAAGGTCATCAACGTCTGGCCCGCAGTGACCCGCTGGCCTTCACGCACGTCCAGTGTCGTGACGATGCCGGCCTGCGGCGCATGCAAGGTGATCGCCGCACTGGAGCCATGACGCGACGACTGAATATCTGCCGGCGTCAGGCCCAGCACCTGCAAGCGTTCACGCGAGGCGGCGCGCAAGTCTTTCGCGTCGGCCGACTGCGCCTGTTGAAGTGCACCGTATTCGGCCAGTGCGCTGTTCCATTGCGGAGCCAGCAGCTCGGCTAAGGGCGCACCGGCAGCGACAGTCGTGTACGGCGCGCGCACATCGAGCGTGGTGATGACCGCATCGACCCGCGCACTGATCGTAGTCGCCTGCCGCAAATCCCACGTGACCGTGCCTGGCACCTGGATCGCGGACGCCAATACGCGGCGCTCGACCGTGGCGGTTCGTACACCCAAGTTTTGCACTGTCGCCGGATCGATCCGGACGACATTCTTCGTGGCGCCTTCGTCGGCATATTTGGGCACCATTTGCATGCCCATCGGGGACAAACCCGGTTTGTCGAAGTGCTGCTGAGGCACCATCGTGTCGTACCAGTACAGGACCTTTTTACCGCTGCCATCCGGCGAGGATGCTGCGATGCTGGTCTGCGACGACGGCGAATGATCGCGGCCGCCGAGATAGCCGATCAGGAGCAACACGACGGCCAGCAAGGCTGCGGTGAGCATCATCAATGCGCGCTTCATGGCGTCGTCTCCGAAGTGGGTAACAGATAGGCCAGTGCCGCCCAAGCGCGGCCGTACTCCGCCTGCATACGGGCGTAGTCGGTGTGGTGGGCAATCTCATCGCGGCGGGCATCCAGTAAGGGCTGGATGTCACCGCCTCCGCGATACGCAGCGAGCGCCAAGGCCACACGGTCGTTGGCCAGTGGGAGCAGCTCATCGCGGTGTCGACGTACTTGCTGGCCGAGTGATTGCCATTGCGCCCAGGCGGACTGGATGGCCTCGGTCTGCTGACGGCGGGCATCATCGTGCTCGTCGCGAACCGCATCCAGGTCGGCCGCGCGGGCAGAAATGCCCCGATCCTGCCGGTTGCGGGTGAACAGAGGCAGGCTGACCCCGACCTGCAACGTCACCATATCGGACAGTCCTTGCACGCGGGAGCCGTAGCTCAGGCCGACGTTCCATTCGGGATGCTTGTCCGCGCGCGCCTCGGCCAGCGCTGCCTCGGCCGCCTGCTCGCGGGCCGGCCATCCCAGCAGATTTCCCTGACGGTCGAGGCTGGCAAGCAAGGACGCCTCGTTATACGGCAGCGCGGCGAAATCCGGCGCCTCGGCCAATGGCTGTTCGATCGGTGAGCCCAGCCAACGCGCGAGGCTCGCGCGGGCCTGAGCCTCGCGCGCATTGGCCTCATCAATGCGGTTTTCCAAGTCGAGAGATTCCATGCGAACGGCAAGCACTTCTGCCGCGCTGCCGGTGCCGCCACGAAGGCGCGCTTTCGCCACAACCACGTCTTGCGCCCACGCCTGGCGCATGGACTGCAGCATCATGGCTTCGTGGTGCGCGCCCCAGGCGGTGATCCAGGCAGCAGCCACCTGCTGCTTGATCGACAAGGCGGTCGCCACTTCCGACGACGCAGCCAAATCCGCATTGGCCGTTCCCATTACCCGTTCGGCCTGACGCTTGCTGCGTGAAGGTAAGACCTGGCTGATGCCGATGGTGCGCATGGTCATGCTGTCACCGCCGGCCGTAAACGCTCCCGGTCCCTGGACAGCTAGATTGTCGATCCCGACAGTCAGCTGGGGATCGGGCAACGCACCCGCACGAGCCGCTTCCTGCCGGGTCGATTCTGACTGGGCGCGACGTGCCTCCAGCATCGGTGCGCGCTCGATCGCCTGACGCATGGCGGCATCGAGCGTCAGCGAGGTTGGGCTACCCGCCCACACCGGCGAAACGAAAAGCAGCGCGGCCGCCAGTGGCAACCAACGCGCATATCGCGCCGAAGTGGCGCGAACAGCAAAGAGACGGGGAAACATGTTGAGCTCCAATCGAAAACCAACACACAGCCGTGCGCAC
>DASZCB010000410.1:0-1743 GCA_035943575.1 Rhodanobacter sp.
CAACCCGTCGCATCGTCGCGCCCCGCGGCCGCCGCGTAATGACCGTTGCTGCCGGTCGTCACGTCGTGGAAAGGAAACGTGCTGGCATAGGCGTACAGCGATGGCGGTGCGAAACCCAACGCATTGCTGTTGGCCGTCTCCAGCCGCGCCCAGGCGCCGACGAACAACGGCGAGGCCAGGCTGGTGCCGCCATTGGTGTAGTAGCCCGACGTGGAAATTCCCGACCCGGAGCTGGCCGTGAAGTAGGCGACGATCGGCGTATTCGTCCAGTCCGCGTCGAAGGCGAGATCCGGCAATTGGCGATAGGAACCAGACAGCGAACTCTGCCAGGTGGGCTTGGCTTCATGCGCGCTGATGCCGCCGCCGCTGTACGCCCAGGACGACTCGGAGATGTAGCTATCTGCGGTGCTGGTGTTCAAGGTCGTGCCGCCAATCGTCACGACATAGGGCGAAGAAGCAGGATACCCGACGCCCAGGGTGGTGCCGTAGCTGCCGTTGCTGGAAGCACCGCAGGCATAGGCGCCGTTGTCGCCACTGGCCGCGGAAAAGGTCTGGCCCTGGGCGACGCCCAGCTGAAATGTGGAATCCGCCCAGCCGGTGCTGGAGTCTTCGCAGCCGGGCCAGCCCCACGACATGTTGATGACCTTGGCCGTGTTGTCGGTGATCACGCGATTGATCGTCTGCAACATCAGGCCCTGGTCTTCAGCGCCGCCCGCCGTGTAGAAGATCAGCTTCTGCACGCCGCCGCTGATGCCGACGATGGCCTGCGCATCCATGCCCCACTCGCCCTGGCCGGAATCGTCGCCATTGTCACCGCCAAGGATCACAACCTGGGTCGGCACGGCGGCAAGGCCCTGGCCGCTCTCCATCTGCGCCAGGTCGTTGACCGAATTGGTCATGCTGCCCCAGCCAATGAGGGCTGCGGTCGTATTGGTCGCGGCGGGTGCGCTGCCCGCGTCGTACACAGTGGCGAATTCCTGGGGATAGTAGCCGTGCGCATTGGGATTGCCGTCGGGGCTGGTGACGATGTGGTAGCCCGGACGCGGGCGCGAAGTCGCCACAGGCTGCATCCGGCCATGCCAGGACAATGTCTGCGCGTGATCGAGCGTTTGCAGGCCAAGTACGCGGTCGACCGTATCGCTCAGCGCGGTGGGCACTTGTACATCGAGGATGTTGGCGATGCCTGCGCGTCCATCGCGACTGAAGTGGCCGATCTGTGTGCGAAACGCCGAGCGCGCATTGCCGACGGTGCCGTCTGCAGTGACCAGCATGCGGTTCGGCGCGATCCTAACGTTCGTGTAGCCCTGTTGCCGCAGGTAGTCCGCCACCGCCTGGGCCTGTTGCTCGGTCGGCGCAAATGTGTCGGTGGTTTCCGCGCTGCTGAGGAACTGGTGATAAGCCGGACTGCCCGGACGATGCAGCTCGCGAACGAAGCTGTCCAGCACATCCTTGTTGCGCAATTTCAGTGTCACCGTGATCGGTACCGGCTCCTGGTCTGCCGCAATGCCGCCGAAGGCGGCATTGCCGGTAGCGGCGACGCGCGTTTGCGTCGTCGCCCATGTGGCAGTGTTCGGGGCCTGCGCCGACGCTTCGTACGTCACGGCTTGCGCACCAAACGCAAGCATCAACGCTACTGCCAGCCGCGATCGTACCGAAGCGGGTGGCAAGGCATGCTTTAATCTTTTCATAGTCAAATACTCCCTTATTTGTATTTGCGAATAATCGGATATGGCGACATTGCGT
>DASZCB010000411.1:0-3723 GCA_035943575.1 Rhodanobacter sp.
GCACCCCCAATTCGTAGGACTCGAGAATGCGATTGGGTGCGCAGCGCGTGTCGTCGCAGCCGCAATCGTCGTAAAGCACGGGGATGTCCTCGTTGGGACACTCGCGATAACGAATGCAGATTTGCAGCGTATGCGGCTTGGTGTCCTTGATCGCGATCACCGCAGGCTGAGCGAGAATATCCAGGATGTCGCGATCGGTCACCACAATGTCGCGACCGCAGCAGTCCACCGCGGTGCCAGGCTCGACATACACGTAATGGCTGCGACAACTGGCTTTGTCGTGTTGGGTTACCTTCAGCCCGCAGACCACGCCTTCGCCGTGCAAGTACTGGTTGTGATGCCGCATTTTCTCGACGACGTAATGCTGCTCGTCGATGAAGTCGCGCGCCAACATCAGCTTGCCGGTCCAATAGGCATTGCGCGAGAACGGCTCGTAATCGCACGCCGGACACTTTGCCTGAGTGGCTTCGATGGGATCGCTGGCCATAATCTCGTTCTCCGAAGCGTTCCGTCAGTTGAGGGGTGGTGGCGTGCCAAGGCGCGTATCGCGCCCGATGCGTTGCGCCGGTGGGATGGCAGGGGCGGCGGCGGTCAAGATGGACGCCGTTCCCAGTGGGGTCGTGCCAAGTGGTATGCCTTGCGGTAGACGTCCGATCACCGCGTCCAGGCCAATCATCGATTGCACGCCAATGCGCATGCGCGGCTCGACGTATTCGATGTCGTATTGCACGTAAGCGGGACATTCGCTGCGTAGCAGTTGCTCCAGCGATCGCCGTTGTGCCTGTTCGCGATAGCGCGAGGGCACAAATACCGTGATGCGGTTGGCATGCACCAGAACCGGGTCGCTGGCGGCGTCAGGAGTGGTCAGTAACAAGGTGTGATTCGTGCGCGCATTGGTATCGAGTTGCGAGCGATTGACGATGCGTCGCCCCCACAGCACGGCTTGTTCGCCTAACCGGCCCTTGCCCAGCTGTAGCCAGCGGCGCAAGCGGAAATGTTCAAGCAGCAGCGGCGGTGGTTGGTAGGGAATACAGGCAGGGACAGGTCTGCAGTTGCGCGGCGTTTCGACACAATGACGACGGGCCGGTCGGCGCGAATAGCGCGTCGGCGCATCGGCCCAGCCGAGCAACAGCAGCAGCATCTCGTGCAAGCCGCGTGGGGTGCCGTGCAGGTCGTACAACTGGCTGGCCCGGCGCAGATACTCGCGCCGCCGCGCTTCGCTCCACCCGCGCTCGAGGCTAAGGCCCACCCACGAAGCCAGCCAGCTGAGAAAATCGACCGTCGCTCCACCGACTGCTTTGGCCGGCGTGCTCATCGGATCGAACCAGCTCGCCAGGTTATCCACCGTGCGTTCGATACTGCGTGTGGTGGTGTCGTACAAGGCAAGGAAGCGCGCGGTGAAGTCTGCGCTTACCGGCTCGCTGGCGAATACCGCGGGCAAATAGCGCAGTGAGGTGATTCGGGGAAATTCGATTTCGGCCGCGCGCAGTGCCGGCGTGGTCTTGCCGGTGCCGCGCAAGCTCACGCGCAACCACAAGTAGCGGCCTGGCGGGCTGCGGATCAGCCCATCCCACGACCACAGGCCCTTATCGCCATTTCTGGGCAAGGCAACGGTCAATGCCTGCCATTGCGCAAAGCCATCGATCTGCGTTGCGCTATAGGTTTCATCGGCGCAGAAGGTTTCGGCAAGGATCGAACATCCGGCCGGCATCTGCCCGTGCAGCAGGATGCGATGCCACTGGCAATCGAGGATGCCGCTATCGAGCGGGCCACTGAGAAAGTGCCCATCGACCTCATAGAGCTGAGACGGTGCGGGCGGCGCGGCGCTCAGCGGTTCGCCGTCGTCATCGAAGTATCCGCTGGTCGCGCAAGGGTTATTGCTGCATAGCGCGCGCAGGTCGAGCGTGCCATCAGCCAGTACCGCGAAGGGCAACGCGTCGAAGCGCTCGGCGGCAGCTTCCACGCTGACTGGCGGCGACAGCAGGCTGCCGTCGGCTTGCATCGTCTGCAAGCGCGGCTTGTTGTGGACAGGGTCGAGATCGACCACGTAGATCACGCCACAGCGATCGACCGCGATATATAGAGGCACATTGAACAAGGGGCCGCGCGTACCGCGCCAATGGCCGTTGGCGCTGAAATGGTGCACGCGCTGATTCGCGATATCGGTAATCCAGACACCGCCGTGCGCATCGCAGGCAACGGCGCGTGGCTTCCAGTGTGGATATTTTTCCGCGGCCGGCCGTAGATGCCCGCGCAGCGCATAACCGTTCAACAAGAACACGCTGACGCGGTGGTTTTCACGGCGCAGGCGCTCGCGCAGCTCCTGGCGGCGCGGATTGGAGCCGCTGATGGTGAGCCCGTCGCGACCGCTGTCGCAGATGTACAACAGCCCGCCATGCGTGGCGATGCCACCGGGATTACGCAGTTGCCGGGCACCGCCGCCGTGACCGCCGGTACAGGGGATGGCGACAAAGCGGCAGCAGCAGGGATCGAAGTGCTTGAGCTGGGTGGCGTCGAGCAGGTAGAGACTGTTGCCGCTGGCGGCGACCTGCAGTGGCGTGCACAGGCCGCCGAAACTTACCGATGCCTCGCCGAAGTCGCGCGCACTGCCGGCGAACCAGGGTAGCGTGATATCGCCGTCCCTCGGGGTCTTGCGTAGGCCACCATCGTCGAGCATGCGCCAGCCAACGCGCGCATTGAGCAACAGCGACAAGGCGTCGTCGGGCAGCTGCGGCGGCGCCGGCACCCGCTGCGGCGCGTTGGGGGGCACCAGACCTGGCGTGATCGTGTTCACGCTGTCGCCCCGGCATCATAGTTGGCGATCACTGCATGCTGCACCGAGTACAGCAACGCGTGCGGCTGGATCGGAATATCCGTGCACGGCGGCTGAGCTTCACCGTCCAGCACGATGGTCAAGTCGCTGATGCTGGCGACGCCGCTGATGCTCAACAGGCGCTGATAGACCCGTGAGTAATAGATGGTGCCACCGAAGGGCCAGCCGTCGCCTTTCTCGCCGCCTTTCAGCGGGTGAAAATAATCGAGCAGGGACTGTTCGATGGCGATGCCCAACTGCGCCAAATCGGCATCGTCAGCGGCAATCACATCGCCCTGTATCAGCACGAGCTGATAGAGCGGCCGCAAGACGAACAATTCGGTGGCCAGCAAACGACGGGCATCGAGATAAGTGCATACGGTGCGCAACAGACCATCGCTAGCTTGAGGTGCCGGGTCGTCGGTATCGGGTACCACCACCACCGACACCGTGCCCGGCACCTTGAGTCCGGGAAATTGCGGATGGAAGAAAGGCAGCGCCTTGGCGCGGCGCACATTGCCGGCCTGGGTGGCGAGGTATTCGAAATCACTGGTGCTGACGGCGCGATCGCGGCTACGCAAAGCTTGTGGTGCGCGCTTCTTGGCCTGATCCAGCGCTTCCTCGTCGCGGCCGCCATAAGCGGCCAACAAGTTGCCGATGCCGTTGTCGTCGATGCCGTCCACGTGCGTGGTCATCGTGTCGATCAACCCCGCCGCGACATTGCCGCGTTTGCCGCCGCCGACGCGGTAGACACGGGCCACCACGTTGGCACCGGGGTTACCCACATAAGCAACCGGGATCGCGCCATTGACGCCATCGCCGGTGAGAATTTTCCCCGAGCTGCGATCAAGCACATAGACCTGGTCGGCAGGCCCGGCGGCAAAGAAATCCGTTACCTCGGTCCAGGTGTC
>DASZCB010000412.1:0-2697 GCA_035943575.1 Rhodanobacter sp.
GGCCGAAGTATTCCGCTCGTTGGGTTTCGAGCGGCTGTGGCATCCGGTGATTATCCGTATCGGCACGAACACCACCAAGACGTATCGGCAACCCTCTGATCCAAACGTGCGACTGGGCGAGAACGACAGTTACTTCATCGACCTCGGGCTGGTGTTCGACGGGCATGAAGGCGATGTCGGCGACACCTTCGTGGTTGGCCACGCGCCGGAGCGACAGGCCTGCACCGATGCGGCACACGCGCTGTTCGGCGAAGTGGCGGACGCGTGGCGCATACATGGGCTGAGCGGTCAGGCGCTGTATGCGTTTGCCGGCGAACGTGCCGAAGCGATGGGCTGGCGGCTCAACCATGCGATCAAGGGGCATCGGGTCAGTGACTTTCCGCACGCAATCCACAAGGCTGGCGACCTCGGCGATCTCGAAACATCGCCATCCAGCGGGCTGTGGATCCTGGAGATCCAGATCGCGCATCCGACGGAGCCGTTCGGCGCGTTCTACGAAGATCTGCTGACACGCTGATCCGCGCGAGCACAACAACCTCGTTTGCATGCAATCACCTTGGCTAGACAGCATGCGCGCTATGCTGCAGCCTCATCCAGGCTTTGCCTGGATTTCAGGCTGCACCGCATGCCGTCGTATCTGAAGCCAGTGCCCACCCCTGCCGCCGCCACCGGCAAGGGCAACCTGACGACGAAAACCCGCGAGCGGCCACCGACCAGCACCATGATCGTCGGCATCGGCGCCTCGGCCGGCGGGCTGGAAGCGTTCAAGACGTTCTTCGCGCACATGCCGGTGGATGGCGAGCTGGCCTTCGTGCTGGTGCAGCATCTGGCGCCCGATCACAACAGCCTGTTGGCCGAATTGGTCGGCCGCAGCACCACCATGCCGGTGCTTGAAGCGACCCATGGCATGCGCGTCGAAGCGCGGCATGTCTATGTGATTCCGCCGAACGCCACCCTCACCATCAGCGATGGCGTGCTGCAGGTATGCAAACCGGCACCGCCGCGCGAGCATCGCTGGCCGATCAATACGTTCTTCACTTCACTGGCCGAAGATCAAGGTGATTGCGCGGTGTGCGTGGTGCTGGCCGGCACCGGCAGCGATGGTGCGCAGGGACTGCGCGCAGTGAAGGATCACGGCGGATTGGCCCTGGCGCAGTCCGGCTTCGATCACGAGGCCATGAATGGCATGCCGGCCAATGCGGTGGCCACCGGGCTGGTCGACGCGGTGATGCCGGTGTCCGACATGCCGGCACGGCTTCTCGCCTATCAGAAGCAGATGCACGCCGCGCAGCAGAAAAAGGGTTCCGATGGCGTGCGCGGCGACGTGGCGGCGCACCTGAAGACCATCTGCGAACTGCTGCATGTCGAGATCGGCCACGACTTCAGCCAGTACAAGGAAAAGACCATGATGCGGCGCATCCAGCGTCGCATGCTGGTGGTGCAGGCCGAAACGGTGACGGATTACATCGAACACCTGCGCGAACATCCGAACGAACATGAACTGCTGTTCCGCGAGTTCCTGATCGGGGTAACCGAATTCTTCCGCGACCCGGTCGCGTTCGAAGCACTGCGCACCATCGCCATCCCGTCGCTACTGGCCGACAAGACCAGCGACGACGTGCTGCGGGTCTGGGTGCCCGGCTGCGCCACCGGCGAAGAGGCCTACTCCATCGCCATCCTGCTGCGCGAGACGATGGGTTCACAACGCGGCCTGAAGGTGAAGATTTTCGCCACCGACATCGACGACCAGGCGATCGACCGCGCCCGCGCCGGACGTTACCGGGCGCCGTTGAACGGCATTTCGCCCGAACGCCAGGAGCGCTGGTTCAGCAAGGATCGCGACGACTACTGTGTAGTCAAGCAGATCCGCGAGATGTGCATCTTCTCGCCACACAGCGTGATCAAGGATCCGCCGTTTTCGCGAATGGATCTGGTCTCCTGCCGCAATCTGCTGATCTATCTCGGCAACGACCTGCAGGAACGGCTGGTGCAGTCGTTCCACTATGCGTTGCGGCCCGGCGGCTTCCTGCTGCTGGGCACTTCGGAGCGGCTGGCCCGGAACGCACGGCTGTTCACCGAACTGGACAAGAAACAGCGGCTGTACTTGCGCCGCGACGATGCCCACACGCGACCACGGAATTTCCCCAACATGCAACGTCATCCCGTGGAACATGCAGCGCATGCCACGCTGCAGCAAGTCGAAAACCTGATCGATCAGCGCGCACGTCAGGCTCTGGAGCCATGGTCGCCGGCGTACGTGGTGATCAACGCCAGCCACGATGTGCTGCGCTTCGGCGGTGACACCGGGCGTTACCTCGCGCCGTCGTCCGGTGCGGCCAGCCTCAACCTGTTTCAGCTGCTCGACAAGCCGTTGCGTGGCGCCGTACGCGCCGCCGTGTTGCAGGCCTTCGCCAGCGGCACGCGGGTGATCCGCGAAGGGCTGACCGTGCTGCTCGACGGCCATGAGCGTTCGTTGCGGCTGATCGTGGAGCCGCTGGCTGAGGGCGGAGACAAGGTCGAGATGTGTGTGATCGCCTTCGACGAACTGGAACTTGCACCACGCTCGGCCGAATCGGCAATCGACGGCAAACCCGACAGCGAGCTCACGCGCGTCCACGCGCTGGAGGACGAATTGCGCGGCACACGCATGCAGCTGCATGCCGCCGTCGAACTGCACGAAACAGCCGGCGAGGAACT
>DASZCB010000413.1:0-4040 GCA_035943575.1 Rhodanobacter sp.
GACCGCCGCGGCACGGCGCCGGTTCCCCGCATTGCAGCTTGACCGCGTCGGCGGTTCGCTCAAGTCTAGGCGAGCGGCGCCACACGCCGTCTCCGCCATGACCGCTTTCGCCCTGTACAAGAGCCGCCCGTACACACGAAGGACGACCATGACGGCCCGCCATCGTCAGCCGCCAACGCGCGGCCTCATGCGGCGCCGTACATGCCACGAGGCCACGCCCTGCTAGAGGAGGGTCGCATCGTGCCGTATTCCACGGGAAGCATCCGCAACATCGCGCTCACCGGTCACGCCGGCGTGGGCAAGACCACGCTGTTCGAAGCGCTGCTGCTGGCTGGCGGCGCGATCCAGACGCCGGGTACGGTCGAGCGCGGCAACACGGTGTCGGATACCGACAGCCAGGAGAAGGCGCGCGTGCATTCGATCGACACCTGCATCGCACATCTCGACCGCGGCGACTGCCACCTCAACCTGATCGACACCGCTGGCTATGCCGATTTCCGCGGCGCCACGCTGGCTGCGCTGGCGGCGGTGGAAACCGTGGCGATCGTGGTCAACGCGATCAACGGCATCGAACACGGCACCCGTCGCATGATGATGCACGCGAAACAGCGTGGATTGGCACGCGTGCTGGTGATCAACAAGATCGACTTCGACGGCGCCAACCTGGCCGCGCTGGTGGATTCGCTACGCGAGGAGTTCGGCAGCGAATGCCTGCCGGTGAACCTGCCCGCGGGCCATGGCAAGCGCGTGCTCGACTGCTTCTTCCACAGCGAAGGGGTCACCGATTTCTCCTCGCTGGCCGAGGCGCACCAGCGCATCCTCGACCAGGTCGTCGAGATCAATGAAACGATGATGGGCGCATACCTTGACGCCGGCGAAGGCGCGCTGACGCCGCAGCAGCTGCACGATGCGTTCGAGCAATGCCTGCGCGAAGGTCACCTGGTACCGATCTGCTTCGTCAGCGCCCGCACCGGTGCGGGCGTCAACGAACTGCTGGACGTGGCGGCACGGTTGCTGCCGAATCCGGCCGAGGGTAACCCGCCGCCATTCGTACGCAGCGATGGTTCGCCACTGCAAGTCAGCGCCGACCCGGCCAGCCACGTGATCGCCGACGTGTTCAAGATCGTCAACGATCCGTTCGTCGGCAAGCTCGGCGTGTTCCGCGTGTGGCAGGGCACGATCCGCCGCGACAGCCAGCTGCTGGTCGACAACGGCCGCAAGCCGTTCAAGGTCGGCCATCTGTTTCGGCTGCAGGGCAAGACGCATGTGGAGATCGAGACGGCACTGCCCGGCGACATCGCCGCGGTGGCGAAGATCGAGGAGATCCACTTCGACGCGGTGCTGCACGACTCGCACGACGAGGATCAGATCACGCTGGCGCCGCGGGCGTTTCCGTCGCCGATGTTCGGCCTCGCGCTGGAACCGAAGCACAAAGGCCAGGAACAGAAGCTTTCCAACGCACTGGCGCGGCTGGGCGAGGAGGATCCGTGTTTCCGCGTCGAGCATCACAAGGAACTCAACGAGACGGTGGTGCGCGGGCTCTCCGACCTGCATCTGAAGATCATGCTGGAGCGCATGCGCGAACGCTACGGCGTCGAGGTGATCACCCACCGGCCGCGCATCGCCTATCGCGAGACCATCGCCGGCCACGCCGAAGGCCATCATCGGCACAAGAAACAAACCGGCGGCGCCGGCCAGTTCGGCGAAGTGTTCCTGCGGGTGGAACCGCTCGATCGCGGTGCCGGTTTCGAGTTCGTCGATGCGGTGAAGGGCGGCGTGATTCCTGGCCAGTTCCTGCCGGCGATCGAGAAAGGTGTGCGCCAGGCGATGGAGCACGGCGCGATCGCCGGGTATCCGCTACAGGATCTGCGCGTCACCGTGTACGACGGCAAATACCATCCGGTCGATTCGAAGGAGGTCGCCTTCATCAGCGCCGGCAAGAAGGCGTTTCTCGATGCGATCGGCAAAGCGCGGCCGATCGTGCTGGAGCCGATAGTGAATGTCGAGGTGGCGATTCCCGAGCACAATGTCGGCGACGTCACCGGCGGTCTCGCCGGCAAGCGCGCACGCATCATGGGCACCGACACGCAGCGCGGCGGCGAGCTGGTGATCAAGGCGCAGGCACCGCTGGCCGAACTTATCGACTATCCCACCGAACTGAAGTCGATGACCGGCGGCCGCGGCCGCTACAGTCTCGACCTCTCCCACTACGAAGCGGTGCCGCCGGCCGTGCAGAAGCAGCTCAGCGAGGCATGGAAGCCGCATGCGGAGGAGGATTGAGGCGCGATCGCCACGCCGCGCTCACTGCGTCACGGGGCCACTCAAGGTTCGCTACAGCCGACTGCTGCGCTTCACGGCAAGATAGCGCTCGATCAGCGCGCCGGACAATTCCGCGCAGCTGACGTCTAGCGTGTTGACGCCCTCGCGGCGCAGGCCTTCGTGCACGCGCTCGCGTTCGGCCAGGTAGTGCATCGCGGCGGCACTACAGATGCTGCTTTCCAGATCGTCGCCCGGCTCGACCGCGGCACGATCCAGCGCCAGTTCGCGCAGGCTGACCAGCATCACCAGATGGCGCTTGGCCAGCATCGACACCGCCATACGCAGTTCCGTGTCGTCTTCGTCGCGGACGTTGGTGATCAGTACCACCAGCGCGCGGCGCTGCTGGTGCGCCTGCAGCGCACTGGCCGCAGCGAGGTAATCGGTGGCCAACGGCATCGCGTGCAGGTCGTAGCCGGCACCGAGCAGCATATCCATGCCGCCGCTGCCCTGCTGCGGCGGCAGCCAGCGCTGCTGCTGGCCGGTGCAGGCCAGCATGCCGACCGCGTCGCCCTGGCGCAGCGCGATGCTGGCCAGTGCCAGCGAAGCATTCAGCACGTGATCGAAGTGCGCCAGCTGGTCGTCTTGCGCCAGCATGCGCCGGCCGCAGTCGAGCATCAGCACGACCTGCTGGTTGCGCTCGTCGCGATACTCGCGCGAGATCAGCCGGTTGCTGCGCGCGGTCGCCTTCCAGTCGATCTTGCGCAGGCTGTCGCCGACGCGGTAATCGCGCAGCTCCTGGAACTCGGTGCCTTCGCCGCGACGCCGCTGCAACCGCGCGCCGACGCTGCGCGAAGCCAGCTCCACGCTGAGTCCGGCCAGCTCCGCCAGCGATGCGAAATTCGGGTACACCCGCACCGTCGACGGCGTGCCGACCACGCGGCGCGACGTCCAGCCGTGCCACGGCGAGCGCAATTGCAGGTGGCAGCCGTCGAAGCTGAACTGGCCTCGCGCATCCGGAGTCACCGCGTAGTCGAGCAGCACGTCGCTACCGGGCGGCAGCGATAGCCTGCGCGGCATCCCGCGCACCATCCAGCCGCCCGGATGCAGGTCATGCAGCTGCATGTGTTGCGTGCGCGATGCGGACGCGCGCAGACGCAGAGCGACGCGTGCTTCCGGCCCCAGCGGCATCACCGGTGTTACCTCACGCTGCACGCCGGGCGAAGGCAACCGACGCAGACGCCAGCCATCGATCAACGCCAGTGCCGCGATAACGCCACCGCACACCAGCCACGTCGACAATGGCAACCACGCCAGACTCGCCAGCACACCGAACACGGTCCAGCCGGACAGCAACCACAGCAGGGGCGGCGCGGGTCGCATCATTGGCGCGGCGCTGGCACCTTGTGCAACAGCGCGGTGAGCACATCGTCGGGACGCTGGCGTTCGATCAAGGCCTCCGGCGCCAGCATCAGCCGATGCCGCAGCGCAGGCAACGCCACCGCGCGCACGTCGTCGGGAGTGACAAAATCGCGACCGTCGAGCGCGGCCTGCGCGCGCGCCAGCCGCGCCAGCGCCAGTCCGCCGCGCGGGCCGGCGCCGCCGATCACGCCCGGCCATTCGCGCGTGGTGCGCACGATACGCACGGCGTAGTCGGTCACTGCCGCATCCATGCGGATCGCCGCGACGCCCTGCTGCAAGGCCAGCAGTTCCGCCTGCCCCATCACCGACTGCACGCGCGAGACATCGAGGTCGGCGGCGACCTTGCCGTTGACCACGCTGGC
>DASZCB010000414.1:0-3764 GCA_035943575.1 Rhodanobacter sp.
GTGCGGCGGGCGTGAGCGATCACGACCGCGAGCTGCTGGAGTTGCGCGCAGCGCGCCGCTATGCCGAATTTTTCAAGAAAGCAGTGCTGCACAAGAAGAACATCGTGGTATCCGGCGCAACCGGCAGCGGCAAGACCACGTTCATGAAATCGCTGGTTCACCATATTCCAGCCGATGAACGGCTTGTCACCATCGAAGACGCGCGCGAGCTGTTCATCGAACAACCCAACACCGTGCACCTGCTCTATTCGAAGGGCGGTCAGAGCACCAGCAACATCACCGCCAAGAGCTGCATGGAAGCCTGCCTGCGCATGAAACCCGACCGCATCATCCTGGCCGAATTGCGCGGCGACGAGTCGTTCTACTTCATTCGTAACTGCGCCTCGGGACATCCCGGCTCGATCACCAGCTGCCATGCAGGGAGCACCGACCAGACCTGGGATCAACTGGCGCTGATGGTGAAGGCTTCGGCCGAGGGTGCGGGGCTGGAGTTCGCCATCATCAAACGGCTGCTGATGATGACCATCGACATCGTCGTGCATATCAAGGCGCATGCCGGGCGCCGCTACATCACCGGCATCGATTTCAATCCCGACCGCAACTTTTCCTAGGCACATCGGCAATTGTCGCGCTGAACCTGTTCACGTACTGGAGATCGCAAGGTGTTCACTGGAATGGAATTGATGGCTTGCCAGCACCTGGCCGTTTCGGCCGAGGTGATGCAGCACATTGTTGAAGTCGAATCCGGCTACAACCCCTTTGCGATCGGCGTAGTCGGCGGCCAGCTGGTGCGTCAGCCTCAGAATCTGGGCGAGGCTCTGGCGACCGCAAAAATGCTCGACGCCAAAGGCTACAACTTTTCGCTGGGCCTGGCCCAGGTGAACCGCGCCAACCTCGGCAAATACGGGCTCGATTCGTACGAGGAAGCGTTCGACGCATGCCCCAACCTGTCCGCGGGAGCACGCATTCTCGCCGAGTGCTACGCCAGCTCGGGCGGCGACTGGGGCAAATCCTTCAGCTGCTATTACTCCGGCAACTTCGTGACAGGGTATCGGGACGGCTACGTACAGAAGGTCTACGCTTCGATCGGCCGTAGCACGAACACCACCGCTGCCGACAATGCGATTGCAGCCATCCCGCTCCAGTTGGGTGACCTGCAGGCAACCTCGCATACCGCGGCCCGGGCCACCATCGCCGTGCCATCTGCTTCGGACAGTGCCGCCTACCGTATCGCGATACGCAGCGTAGTACTGGATGCAGCAACCGCCGTGGCAACCACACCGCTGGCCAAAGCACTCGCCACGACCGCAGCTACGCAGACGGAAGCACCTCGAACGCCGTCGCCACCGACGTCGAACGACATGACCTCAGCCTCCGCGACAACGGCACCTGCCGGATCGACGTCGTTGTCGTCGGCAAGCCCCGCCATGGCCGATGTATTCGAGCCGCAGGTCCGTGGCCCCAATGACCCGGCAACGCCGACGAACAATACGCCACCACAAGTCGCCACGGCTGCGATGGCGGCGCGCGCTCCTGATCAGGCCGATCTTCGTCAGGGAGGTGGTGACGATGCATTCGTATTCTGATGCATTGGTCGGTACTTGCCGCAATGGCCACATGACCGCAACACCATCTCGAATTTTCGAGGTACCAAGTAGTGAACCTGGCTGCGCACCACGTAGTCGTCCCTGTCGCGGCCATCGCCGGATAGCCGCGTCTGTTTTCAATCATCCATAAGGAAATCCGAGATGGCACCGAACTCGCTCGCTAATGACAGCATTCTGAATTCCAATCGCACACGTCTGTGCATGTTCATGTACCTGGCCGTGTTCCTCGTACTGGTACTGCCCAGCGTTGCCTTCGGTCAGGATCCCGGCGATACGATCAAGACCACCTGTGGCTTTGCCAGCAACATCAACAAGATCCTCAACGCCATTTCCATCATCGTGGTGACCATCGCTGTTGTCTTCTCGGGTTACCAGATCGCTTTCGCGCATAAGCGCATCGGTGATGTTGCACCCGTCCTCATCGGCGCGATCCTGATTGGTGCTGCAAGTCAGATTGCCAATATGTTTCTCAAGACCAGCGCGGGTACGGACGCCTGCTCTAACACCAGCATCATGACGCACGCCATGGATCACTACGCAGTCGTGGTGCATTTCCTGACCCACTATGCATAAAAACGCGTTGTTCCGTGGCTGCACGCGCCCGGCGATGTTTCTGGGCGTGCCTTATGTTCCGTTCTTCATGGGAGCGGGCGCGTGCTTGCTTATGTCGATGTACTTCAATCTGTTCTTTCTGCTGCTGATACCACCGGTGATTTTCACGATGCGTCAGATGGCACGGCGTGACGAAATGATCTTCCGGTTGCTGGGCCTGCGGTTCCAGTTCCGGACCAGGGTACGCAATCTGCAACAGAACGATGGCATGTGGTTGTTTACACCCAACAGTTACCGCGAACAGCAAAAGCAGAAGTAGGTCAATCCATCGGATGCCCTGGCAATCCACGCCAGGGCATCTCTTCGTATCACAACGGTATCCAAATCATGTTCAACCCCGACGCACCCATCAGCGAATTCATCCCGTTGTCCACCCACGTCTCGCCTACGGTGATCAAGACGACGGGCGGCGACTTCCTGCTGACGTGGCGCCTGGCTGGCCTGCCGTTCGTGGGCAGGGAAGAATGGGATCTCGAACACCGCCACAACACCTTCAACCGCATGTTACAGACGTTGCGTGCCCCCGATTTTGTCAACGTGGCGTTCTGGGTGCACGACGTGCGTCGCAGGCGTCGCTTGAAGGATCACAGCCGGTTCGATCAGGCCTTCAACCAACAGCTGTCGGATGCCTATTTCGAAGCGTTGTCCGCACAAAAACTCATGCAGAACGAGCTCTACCTGACCATGCTTTATCGCCCGGTGGTCAGCGGGAAACGTTTTGCCGAAAAGTCGAGCAATGTCACCCAGCTCGAATCCGAACAGGCCCAGGCCATCACCACCCTGCTGGAACTGGCCGGCAACGTCGAGGCCGTGCTGAAGGATTACGCGCCATACCGCCTGGGCATGTACGAAGCCAGCAATGGCGTAGTGTTTTCCGAAACACTGGAATTTTTCGGCTATCTGCTCAACCGCATTGAAGAGCCGGTGCCAGTGCTGCAGGCGCCAATCTACAACTACCTCCCGGTGAGCAAGCAGCGCTTCTCCGCCAAGACCGGTGATTTCGTCGTCACCACGCCCAACGGCGTCAATCACTTCGGCGCCATCCTGAACATCAAGGAATACACCGAAGCCACCTATCCGGGCATCCTCAACGGGCTGAAGTATCTGGATTTCGAGTACGTCGTCACCCACTCGTTCAGCCCGATGGGGCGGCAGGACGCACTCAAGGCGCTCGATCGCACCAAGGGCGCGATGATTTCCTCGGGCGACAAGGCGGTCAGCCAGATCATCGAACTGGATCTGGCCATGGATCAGCTCGCCTCCGGCAATTTCGTACTGGGCGAGTACCACTTCACCATGACGATCTACGCACCCAACCAGGAAGCGCTGTCCCAGCAGATCGCCACCACGCGCGCGGAGCTGTCCAATGCCGGCTTCGTCACGGTGAAGGAAGACCTGGCGGTAACCGCCTCGTACTACTCGCAGTTCCCTGGCAACTGGAAGTTCCGCACGCGCCTGGCGAATGTCAGCTCGCTGAACTTCCTGGGCCTGTCGCCGCTGCACAATTTCGCCACCGGCAAGAAAAACAACAACCCCTGGGGTGAT
>DASZCB010000415.1:0-9517 GCA_035943575.1 Rhodanobacter sp.
TGCAGTTCAAGTTTCACCCGGGTCAGCGGCAACTGGGCGCGGCCAGCTGTGGCCTGGGCTGGAAACTGTTGCTGGCGCCGCTGCTGTGCTGGGTGATGGGGACGGCAGCTGGCGTGGGCGGGCTGGTACTCACCGTTGGCGTGTTGCAGGCGGCGATGGCGCCGATGGTGTCGGCGGCGATCCTGGCGGACGAGTACGAGCTGGAGCCGATTCTGGCGAATACCGTGCTGGGCGCCGGCATCGTGCTGTCGCTGATCACCATACCGCTGGGCAATCTGCTGCTGGGCGGGTGAGACACGCAGCTTGCGTCGAACATCCGCTGCGTCGAGACTACTGACGGATTCTCATGGGCAGGGGGCTCGTGTCATGGCAGGTTTCGAACTGATCAGGCGGTTCTTCGGGAGCGAGCCTGGCGAACGGCGTGCTGCACCTCGCACCGACGTGCCCAAGGGCGCGCGGGTGCTGGTAGTGGACGACTCGGCCACCATCCGCGCCGTGCTCGGCAAAATGCTGGGCCAGGACGGCCACGTGGTGCTCAAGGCGCCGGATGGCGATACCGCCATCGAGATGGCGCGCAAGGAACAACCCGACCTGATCTTTCTCGACATCGTGATGCCCGGCATGAACGGCTTCGCGGTGCTGCGCGCCCTGCGCCGCGATCCGCAGACTCACGATATTCCGATCGTGATGATCAGCGGCAACCTGCAGGCGACCGAGCAGTTCTACGTGCAGCGTTTTGGCGCCGACGACTTCATGAAGAAGCCGTTCGGTCGTGGCGAAGTGTTTGCACGCATTCAGCACCTGACGAAAAGCGGGCGGCTGGTGATCCGTGAGCGCACGCCGGAAGACGAAGTATCGGCGACGCCGGAACACACCGAGGCCGAGCATGCGGCGATTCCGGACATTGCCATGCCCGATCCGCATGACCTGATCCTGCCGTCAGCCGATCATTCCTGAGCGGGATCAGCTGCCAGCGCATGAGCAAGCCACAGGTCAGCCCGCTTACCGAAATGCGCGCTGATCTGTGGCTGTGGGCTGCGCGCTTCTACAAGACGCGCAGCCTGGCCAAGCAGGCGATCGACGGCGGCAAGATCGACGTCAACGATGCCGGTTGCAAGCCTGCGAAGGCGCTGCATGTCGGCGACATGCTGAAGGTCACGCGGGGTGAGCAGCGGCTGGAGGTCGAGGTGGTGGCGCTGTCCGACAAACGCGGCCCAGCCAGCGTGGCGCAGGCGCTTTACCGCGAAACCGAAGCCAGCCGCGTGGCACGGGAGGCTGCGCAGGAGCAGCGCCAGCTGGTCGGCGCGAGCGGCCCGCTGAAACGCCCGGACAAGCATGCACGCCGCGATTTGCGGCGATTGAAGGACGCGCGCTGAGCAGTGCATCGCAGATTGGCCGCCCGATCTGCGGGAACATCCATGCCAATCCAAGGGGATTGCGCCTGTGCATCCCCACGACCCGGGGTGTGGCATGGACGGATTCGCGCGAATGGCCGGCATCGGTTTCATCAAGCGTCTGCTGCGCAACGCGGATGGCGAACAGGCTGCGTTGCCGCCGCACGTGCAGGCCATCCTGGGTGCGCGCATGCTGGTGGTCGATGATTCGCCCACCATCTGCGCTGTGCTCGGCAAGATGCTGGGGCACGAAGGCTACGCCGTATCCAAGGCGACCGACGGCGAGAGTGCCATCGAGCTGGCACGCAGCGAACAGCCCGCGCTGATCTTTCTCGACATCGTGCTGCCCGGCATGAACGGTTTCGCCGTGCTGCGTGCACTGCGCCACGATCCGCTGACCAAGAACATTCCGATCGTGATGATCAGCGGCAACCAGCAGGCCACTGAGCAGTTTTACGTGCAGCGCTTTGGCGCCGACGACTTCATGAAGAAACCTTTTGGTCACGCCGAGGTATGCAAGCGCATCGGGCAGCTGGTGCAGTCGGGACGGCTGGCCATGCGCAAACCGTCCGAGCCGGTGAGCGTGCCGCTGCCCGGGTTGTCCGAGGAAGCCCTGGCGGCGATACCGGATATCGCGATGCCGTATGCGGATGAAGCGCAAACGATCGCGCCGTCACCGCGGCCGCGCCCTGGTTTGCAGATGGCACACGGCATGTCCTGAGTTGTGACTTGCGCGAACCACGCGGGAGCATCCTCCGCGTGGTTCGCGCCATGGGCTCAGTTCCGGATACCCAGCGCCTTGGCTACGCCCGCCGCATATGCCGGATCGGCCTTGCCGAAGTGGATCAGCTGGCGCCGCACGATCTCTTCCGGCACGCCATGCATCGCGGCGGCGATGTTGTCGAACAGCTGCTGTTGCTGACCCGCGTTCATCAGCCGGAACAGATCGCCCGGCTGGCTGTAATCGTCGTTGCCGACGCGATGGTCGTAGCGGTCGGCGTCGCCGGAAATTTTCAGCGGCGGCTCTTTTACTGAGCGATCCTCGACCGGGCCGCCGAACGAGTTCGGTTCGTAATTCACGCTGCCGTCGCCGTTGTCGCCGAAGCGCATCGCGCCATCGCGCGCATAGTTGTGCACCGGGCAGCGCGGTCGGTTCACCGGCAACTGGTCGTGGTTGGCGCCGAGCCGGTAACGTGCCGCGTCGGCGTAGGAGAACAGGCGGAACTGCAGCACCTTGTCCGGCGAGAAGCCGATGCCCGGCACCACGTTCGCCGGCGAGAAGCTGGACTGCTCCACCTCGGCGAAGTAGTTGTCCGGGTTGCGGTTCAGCTCCATCACGCCGACCTCGATCAGCGGGTAGTCCTTGTGCGGCCATACTTTGGTGAGGTCGAACGGGTTGTACGAGGTTTTCTCCGCGTCGGCCTCGGGCATCAGTTGCACGTACATCGTCCACTTCGGGAAATCCCTGCGCTCGATCGCCTCGTAGAGGTCGCGCTGGTGCGACTCGCGGTCGTTGCCAATCAGCTTCGCCGACTCGGCATTGGTGATGTTCTTGATGCCTTGCTGGGTCTTGAAGTGGAATTTCACCCAATGGCGCTCGCCCTGGTCGTTCCAGAAACTGAAGGTGTGGCTGCCGAAGCCGTGCATGTGACGCAGCGTGGCCGGAATGCCGCGGTCGCTCATCAGCGTGGTGACCTGGTGCAGCGATTCGGGTGACAGCGACCAGTAATCCCACATCGCGGTGGCGCTGCGCATGTTCGTGCGCGGATCGCGCTTCTGTGTGTGGATGAAGTCGGGAAACTTGTACGGGTCGCGGATGAAGAACACCGGCGTGTTGTTGCCGACCAGATCCCAGTTGCCTTCGTCGGTGTAGAACTTCAGCGCGAAGCCGCGCACGTCGCGTTCGGCATCGGCCGCGCCACGCTCGCCGGCCACGGTGGAAAAGCGCGCCAGCATCGGCGTCTGCGTCCCCGGTTTGAACAGCTTGGCGCGGGTGTAGCGGGTGATGTCGTGAGTGATGGTGAGCGTGCCGAACGCGGCCGAGGCCTTGGCGTGCACGACGCGTTCGGGAATCCGCTCGCGGTTGAAGTGCGCGTGCTTCTCGAACAGCTGATGGTCCTGCACCAGCAGCGGGCCGCGCGGGCCGGCGGTGAGACTGTTCTGGTTGTCGGCCAGCGGCGCACCGGCGTCGGTGGTCAGGGTCTTGCGATCGTGGCTCATGGCGGGCTCCGTGTGGTGGTGACTGTTCCAGCAGGCTACGCCCAGTCGATCATTGATGGAATTTGATTGTCTGCATGTCTTCCATAGCCAAGAGCTATCGTTGGTTCATCGCGCTTCAACCGTGGCTGAACAGATAGTCGGGCCGTGGCGAGGACGGTCAACGCTATTCACCGGCCTGCCGTTCCCTGCACTGTGCCAGCCAGACGATGACGGTCTGGATCAACGCGGGGATGGGGTTCTTTCGGTTCGACTGCGGATGATTCAGCGTGCGGGTGTCGGTCATGGTGCACGGATGCCGCAGTTCCACGGAGGCGCCGATGCAATTTCAGCGAGACATGTTCAATCCTGCCAATCACACGAATGAGGATGCTACCCATGTATGCAAAGACGACTTTCCGCTTCAGCTTGATCGGTCTGCTGGTGTCCGCCGCGTTCGCTTCCGGCGCCGTGATGGCGCAGCCTGCGCCGCAGACCGATGTTCCGGGACATCCACGTGTCAATGAAGTGAACAACCGTCTGGAAAACCAGCAGGACCGGATCCAGGCGGGCGTGAAGGATGGCCAGCTCAATGCCAAGCAGGTCGCCCGCGACGAAACCCGCGACAACAATATCGCGGCGCGCGAGAGTGCCGATGAGGCCAAGCACAATGGTCATCTGACCAAGCGCGAGCAACGTAACCTCAACAAGTCGCTGAACAAGGACAGCCATCAGATCCGTCACCAGCGCAAGAAATGATCGAATCCGCAGGCGATGCGCGTTTTCCGCCTGCTCGATCAAGTCACTGAAACCTCCCCGCGCTTGCGGGGAGGTTTTTTTGTATGCGAACTAACCATCGGTGACGGCTGGTGACGACGCGCACTGCGGCGACCGCTCAGCCGATCAGTTCGAGTGCCGTGGCGCGCGCAGCCTCGCGAATCTCGCGACGAAAGTCGGCGTCCTCGAAGGTGCGCGCCAGCACCATGCCGCCGATGCACAGCGCGGCGAGCGCGAGCCCGCGCTGACCTGCATCGCGGCGGCGCGTCTTCGGCAGGCCGTTGGCGAGCGTACGAGCCATGCCTTCCAGCAATTCGCGATAGGCCTGTTTCACGCGCGGGCTGGCTCGGGCCACGTCGGACGGCAGCGCGATCATCGGACAGTGTCCCTCGATATCGTCCAGGTGCGTCTGCGAAAGATAGGCATGGATCATCTGCCGGGCGAATCGGTTGCCGCCGCAGGACGGGTCGAAGTCCACCCCGGGCCAGCGCGTAGCCGGATTGAAGTCACGATATGCCGCGACCGCTTCGACGAACAGGTCTTCCTTGGTCTTGAAGTGGTTGTAGAAACCGCCGCGGGTCAGGCCGGCACGCGCCATGATCTCGTCGATCGAGACTTCGGCGAAACCCTTGCGATTGAACAGCTCGCGCGCGCACTCGACGATGCGCGTGCGGGTCTGCTGTTTGTGTTCGGCGGTGTAGGGCATGGCATGGATCACGCGGTGATGGCGAGGAAGGCCAGCCTAATCCTTCGGTAAAAAATGTTCTTGAACATAGATAGATCCTTGCCAGACTGCCTCGCATGCGGGCCGATCGACGGCGCCACGCATCCTCATCACACAAGGAGGCAGGATCATGAAGCTGTACTACGCAGAGACGTTCAACCCGCGCAAACCTTGCGCGGTAGCGAAATACCTCGGTTCGCCGGTGGAGTACGTACGCGTCGATCTGGCGCACGGCGAGCAGATGAAGCCGGCGTATCTCGCGCTCAATCCGAACGGCAAGGTGCCGCTGCTGATCGATGGCGACACGCAGTTGTGGGAGAGCGGCGCGATCATGGCGCACCTGGCGGTCAAGGCCGGTTCGGAGTTGTGGCCGTCCGACCGCGCCGCACAGGTCGAGGTATTGCGCTGGTTGTCGTGGGACACGGCGCACTTCTCGCGGCACGGAGGCACTTTGTATTTCGAGTACGTGGTCAAGCCGTATCTCGGCATGGGCGAGCCGAACACTGCCGCAGTGAACGAGGCGAGCGGCTACTTCAAGCGTTTCGCGGCGATCCTGGACGCGCATCTGGCCACGCATGACTGGCTGGTCGGCGACCATCTCAGCATTGCCGACTTCGCCGTTTCCACACCGCTGGGCTGGGCGACGGAGGCGCGATTGCCGCTGGACGGCTTCGATCACATCGGGCGTTGGCACGAACGCTTGATGGCGCTGCCGGCATGGCGCGAGCCGTTTCCGATCCCGCAGATGCGCACTGCCGCGGCGTAAATACGAGGCACGGGGCTATGCGTCAACCCTGCGCACATTCAAGACGTAGGCAGGTTTGACGCGACTCACCCCAGGCTAAAGGAGCATTTGCAATGAATGAGCTGTTGTTGTTTGCAGGTAGCGTTGCGTTGAGTCTCCTCACATGGAGCGTGGTGTGTTTTCGCCATGTATGGCCATCGATGAAAAGCGCGACACTCTCCGACGCTGCGAGACCCATCCTGTTGCTGCACTGTTTTCGCTTTATTGGCCTCGCATTCGTCGTGCCAGGCGTCGTTTCCCCCAGCTTGCAAGCGAGCTTCGCGGTTCCGGCAGCGTACGGCGATCTCGTAGCGGTGCTTCTTGCGTGGGCTGCGCTGCTTGCGCTACGGGGGCCGTTCGAGCGCCTTGCGCTATGGGTATTCAACCTCTGGGGCACGGCAGATCTTCTCTTTGCCTTCTACCAGGGCGTGATCGGTGTGCACATTGCGCCGTCTGCTCTTGGCGCCGCATTCTTCCTACCAACAATCTGTGTTCCATTGCTGCTCGTCACCCATGCCATGTTGTTCGCTCTCTTGCTGTCCAAGGTGCCCAGGCCCGTCATCGCGTCAGCCTGAGTGCGCCACCTGATTCCTCCTTGTAAGGAACGGATCAAAGCAAACTTCGTGCTGCCCGTTCATGTCGAACGGCATCGGCGCACTACGGTCGCGGGGTCATGATGGCGATATCGACATCGACCCCGCGGTTTTCACCCCAGCGACTTGAGCCGGTACAGCGCTTCCAGCGCCTCGCGAGGGGTCAACGCATCCGGATCGATGCCGTCCAGCGCGCGTTCCACTGCGGAGGGTTGCGCCGGTGCGAACAAGCCCAGTTGCGGCGATGATTCGGCGGTGGCTGGCGCGGGTGCGCCCGCATGTGCATGCATGCCGCGCTCGAGTTCCGCCAGCGTGCGTTTCGCATCGGCGATCACCGACTTCGGCAGGCCGGCCAGCGCGGCTACTTGCAGACCGAAGCTGCGGTTCGCCGGGCCGTCCTTCACAGCGTGCATGAACACGAGTTGCTCGCCGTATTCGACCGCGTCCAGATGCACGTTCGCGATGGTGGGATATTCGCCGGCCAGCTCGGTCAGCTCGAAATAGTGTGTGGCGAACAACGTATAGGCGCGGCTGTGGCGTGCCAGATGCACGGCGGCAGCGCGCGCCAGTGACAGGCCGTCGTAGGTGCTGGTGCCGCGGCCGACTTCGTCCATCAGCACCAGGCTGTGTTCGGTCGCGTTGTGCAGAATATTCGCCGTCTCGCTCATCTCCACCATGAAGGTGGACTGGCCGCGCGAAAGATCATCACCGGCGCCAATGCGGGTGAAGATGCGGTCGATCGGGCCGATCACCGCGCGCGTGGCCGGCACGTAGCTGCCGATATGCGCGAGCAGCACGATCAGCGCGTTTTGCCGCATGTAAGTGGATTTGCCGCCCATGTTCGGGCCGGTGATTACCAGCATGCGGTGGCCGTCGTCGAGGATCAGATCGTTCGGCTCGAATGGTTCGTCGCGTACTTTTTCCACCACCGGATGACGGCCGCGCTCGATCGCGATGCCGGGCGCGTCGGTGAGCTCCGGTGCGCTCCAGTCCAGCGCCTCGGCGCGCTCGGCCAGGGTGGCGAGCACGTCGAGTTCGGCCATCGCGGCGGCGGCAGCTTTCAGCGGTTCGAGTTTTTCGGTGAGCGTGTCGAGCAGCGCCTCGTACAGCGCGCGCTCGCGCATCAGCGAGCGCTCCTTCGCCGACAGCACCTTGTCCTCGAAGTTTTTCAGCTCTTCGGTGATGTAGCGCTCGGCGTTCTTGGTGGTTTGCCGGCGCGTGTAGTGGGTGGGTGCCTTGTCCGACTGGCCCTTGCTGATCTCGATGTAGTAGCCGTGCACGCGGTTGTAGCCGACCTTGAGCGAGTTGATGCCGCTGGCGGCCTTCTCGCGTTCCTCCAGCTCGACCAGATACTGGTCGGCGTGGGTGGACAAACGGCGCAGTTCGTCGAGTTCCGCGTCGTAGCCGTCGGCGATGACACCGCCGTCGCGCTGCAGCACCGGTGGTTGCGCCACGATCGCGCGGGCAAGCAGGTCTGCGCTGTCGGCGTGGTCGCCGATGCGTTCGACCAGGGCGTGAAGCAGAGGGCTGTCGAGTGATGCGATCTGCCCGCGCAACACCGGCGCGGCAGCGAGGCCGTCGCGCAGGGTGGACAGGTCGCGCGGGCGCGCCGAGCGCAGTGCCACGCGGGCCAGGATGCGCTCCAGGTCGCCGATACCACGCAGCTGTTCGCGCAGGTTTTCATGTGCGCGCCGGTCGATCAGCGTGCCGATCGCCTGATGCCGCCGGCGCAGCACGTCACGCGAACGCAGCGGCCGGTTCAACCAGCGGCGCAGCAGGCGCGCGCCCATCGGCGTCACGCTTTCGTCGAGTACGCCGAGCAGGGTGTGTTCGGTGCGGCCGCTGGGATGGGTGTCGATTTCCAGGTTGCGTCGGGTGGCGGCGTCCAGCGCGATGGTTTCGCTGGCGCTTTCCACCGCCATGCCGGTGAGATGCGGTAGCGCGCTCTTCTGGGTCTCCTCGACGTAGCCGAGCAGGCAGCCGGCTGCGGCCACCGCAAGCGGCATGCCATCCACACCGAAACCGCCGAGATCGCGGGTACCGAAGAAACGATTGAGTTCGCGTTTCGCCGCGTCGCCGTCGTAGTGCCATGGTGGGCGCTTGCGCAGGCCGGGCAGGACGCTGACCAGTTTTGGCCAGGCGACGCTTTCGTCAATCAGCGTCTCGGCCGGCTGCAGCCGGGCCAGTTCGGCGGCTAGCGCTTCGGCGTTCGACACTTCGCTGAGCAGGAAGCGACCACTGGACAGATCGACCCAGGCCAGCCCATACGCACCGTGCGTGCCCGCGGCAATTGCCAGCAGCAGGTTGTCGCGACGTTCTTCAAGCAAAGCTGCATCGGTCACCGTGCCGGGGGTGACGATGCGTACCACCTTGCGTTCGACGATGCCCTTGGCCAGCGCCGGGTCGCCAATCTGCTCGCAGATCGCCACCGACTCGCCGAGGCGCACCAGCCGTGCCAGATAGTTTTCCGCTGCGTGATACGGCACCCCTGCCATCGGAATCGGTGCGCCGCCCGATTGCCCACGCTGGGTCAGCGTGATGTCGAGCAGCCGCGCCGCCTTGCGTGCGTCGTCGTAGAACAGTTCGTAGAAATCGCCCATGCGGAAGAACAGCAGCACCTCCGGATGCTCGGCCTTGGCCGACAGGTACTGGCGCATGAACGGGGTGTGCTTGGTGAGATCGTCTTGGGTCATGCAATGCAAGTCTTGGCGTGGTCGCGCGGAACAGGTAGAACAGTGCCTCTGCGCGTGGCGCAAAGTTCATTCAAGTCCGGGAGTCTCGCATGGAGTTGTCGTCTGTTCCTACCGATGCCGAGTTGCTGGCGCTGGCCGGCGAGGTCGCCGTCGAGGTGCAGCAGCGCCGGCTGATGCTGGTCACGGCCGAATCCTGCAGTGGCGGATGGATCGCCAAGACGCTGACCGACCTGCCGGGCAGCTCGGCCTGGTTCGATGCTGGTGTGGTGACCTACAGCTACGAAGCGAAAGAAGCGCTGCTCGGGGTCAATCCGCGCACGCTGGAGCATGCCGGCGCGGTCAGCGAAGAAACCGTG
>DASZCB010000416.1:0-1502 GCA_035943575.1 Rhodanobacter sp.
CGTTCTGGCATCAAGACGGGAGCGCCACATGACGCAAACACTGCCTTTGACTGGCCGCGACCTCTTCTGGCCGCCCGCCGATGAACTCACCGAAGCCGCCGAGCGGATCCGCGCCCGCCTGGGCGAATGGCCGCCGACGCATGCGTCGTGGCGCATCTGCCTGACCGCGCCGGACGAGCCGAACGGCGGTGACCTGATTGTCGTCGCCGACGCGCAGCAGCATGGTGAGCAGGTGGCGCGCTGGCAGGTGCAGGGCGCTGGCGTGATCGTCGCCGCTGAGCACACGGCGATGCTCCATCTGGGCGGCGAGAAATACGCGCTGGAAGGTCATCTGGCGGAAGACTGGATTCCTGCGCTGGCGGCGTTTCTGGACTGCGGCTTCGATCCGCACGACGCCCTGGTGTTGGCTCTGGCCTGGCGCGACGGCGACGAAACCAGAGCGGATGACGCATTTCCTGCCGATATCGCGCACTTCCCGCGCCTCGTTGGTTTGCCTGCCGCGCCAGCGCAGGCGTTCGCGCGTTGCCCCGACCGGCTGGGTCTGTACCCGGTGCTGCCGACCGCGGAGTGGGTCGAACGCGTGGTGGGTTTTGGCGTGAAAACGGTCCAGTTACGCCGCAAATCGGCCGAACCCGCCGACGAACTGAAGCGCGAAATCGCTCGCTGTGTCGCCGCGGGCCGTGCGCACGATGCCCAGGTTTTCATCAACGATCACTGGCAAGCCGCGCTGGAAGCCGGCGCCTACGGCGTCCACCTCGGCCAGGAAGACGTACATACGGCCGATCTGTCGGCACTTGCCGCCGCCGGCATCCGCCTTGGTCTGTCGACGCACGGTTTCTACGAGATTCTGAAGGCACTGCACTTCCGGCCAAGCTACGTTGCGTTGGGCGCGGTGTTCCCGACCACCACCAAGGTCATGCCGACCGCGCCGCAGGGCCTCAAGCGTCTGGCGCGGTATGTACGCCTGCTCGACGGCGTCGTGCCGCTAGTGGCGATCGGCGGGATCGATCTGCAGGTGCTGCCGGATGTGCTGGCGACGGGCGTAGGCTGCGCGGCCGTCGTGCGCGCCGTGACCGAGGCTGCCGACCCGGCTGCCGCGGTTTCTGCGCTGCAACATGCGTTTACGCAATAATCGTCAAGTTCAGTAAAGGGACAGGGCACCTCACGGCAGCTTTTGCATGATGGCCCTATAATTCGGCCTTCCGTGTAAAAGGACTGTCAGTTTCGTGTCTTCCTCCCCCGAGACCTTACTCGAGCTGCGCGACGTCGACTTCGGTTACGGCGACCGGCTCGTCCTGTCGAACCTGAATCTGCGCTTCAAGCGCGGTCAGGTCGTAGCGGTAATGGGCGGCTCGGGTTGCGGCAAGACCACGGTGCTGCGCCTGATCGGCGGTCTGGTGCGTGCCCAGCGCGGCGAGATCCTGTTCCATGGCCAGGACATCGGCGCGCAAACGCGCGACGGCCTGTATGCGCTGCGCCGCAAGATGGGCATGCTGTTCCAG
>DASZCB010000417.1:0-2071 GCA_035943575.1 Rhodanobacter sp.
CGGCAGCGTGGGCATCACCGGCGGCTCGTTCGGCACGCTCAATCCCAACGCGTCGATCTGGGGCAGCGGCGATCGCTGGAGCTGGTTCCTCACCGGCAATTACCTCGAGAACGACGTTGGCATCGAGAACCCCACGGCCAGCCGCAAGCCGATCCACGACCACACCAACCAAGTGAAGGGCTTCGGCGATCTGTCCTATCTGATCAACGACGACACGCGCCTCAGCTTCATGTTCGGCGTGGCCAACAACCGCTTCCAGGTTCCGAACAACCCGGGCCAGACGCCGCAGTTCGGCTATCTGGGTCAGACCGATTTCGATTCCACACTCCTCAACGAGCAGCAGCACGAGAACACCCGCTTCGGCGTGCTGTCGCTGCAGGGCAAGCTGGGCAGCACGGACTATCAGGTGTCGCTTGGCCAGCGCTATACGAAGGTGGCGTTCACCCCCGATCTGGTCGGCGACCTGATGTTCAACGGCATCGCCGCGAAGGTCGGCCGCAGCAATCGCGCCAGCACGCTGCAGGCGGACTTCGCCACGCCGCTGGGCAGCAGCAACACCTTGCGCTATGGCATCTACGGCAGCTTCGAGCATGCCGGCAGCGGCAACAACGCCTGGGTGTTCCCGGCCGACGCGAACGGCGGCCAGACCAGCACCACGCCGATCAACATCATCGACAACAACCAGCTCACCGCGAAGACCTGGTCTGGCTACATCCAGGACGAATGGAGCATCGGCCAGAACTGGACCGTGAATTACGGCCTGCGCGGCGACAAGTACACGTTGGCCGGGCGCACCGAAAGCCAGCTCAGCCCGCGCCTTGGCGTGGTGTGGCAGGCCGCCGAAAGCACCACCTTGCATGCCGGTTACTCGCGTTACTTCACGCCGCCGGCGACCGAGATGATCACCACCTCCAACATCGCCAAGTTCGACGGCACCACCAACGCGGTGTCAAATCCCGGCAACGCGACGCCGTTGGCCGAACGTGCGGACTATTTCGATGCCGGTATCTCGCAGAATATCGGCAGCGCCTGGACGCTCGGCCTGGACACCTACTACCGCAAGGTGCAGCGCCTGCAGGACGAGGGCCAGTTCGGCGCCGCGCTGGTCTATTCCACCTTCAACTACGATCGCGGCCACATCGGCGGCGTGGAGCTCACTGCGAACTACGAGCAGGGGCCGCTGTCGGCCTACTTCAACCTCGCCTACAACCGCGCGATGGGCAAGAAGGTGATCACCAGCCAGTACAATTTCGGTGTGGACGAGCTGGCCTATATCGCCGACAACTACATCCACCTCGATCACGACCAGACCTACACCTCCTCCGGAGGCGTCAGCTATGCGCTGAACGACAGCACCCGGGTCGGCGCCGACTACCTGTTCGGCAGCGGCCTGCGCAAGGGCGGCGCGGTGCCGAACGGCGACCATATTCCGGCGTATTTCCAGCTCAACCTCAGCGTGTCGCACGACTTCGCGTTCGACCATTTCGGCAAACTGCACACCCAGCTGGCAGTGATCAATGCGCTTGATCGTACCTTCCAGCTGCGTGACGGCACCGGTGTCGGCGTCGGTGCGCCTCAGTTCGGTCCGCGCCGCGGTGTGTACCTGAGCGTGCAGAAGGATTTCTGATCGCTGTTTCCCCTCTCCCTATTTGGGAGAGGGGCAGATGCTCGCGTTGAGGTTTCATCAAGGGCGGATGTCCCATCCGCTATGCTTGCCGCGCTTTTTCACTATCGGCAACAGTTATGCCATCCCGTCTCCCCGAACCCGGCGCCGACGAGCGCGCGCACTCCGATCGCCTGCTGCAGTTGCTGCGTGAGTTGATCGCCTCGCACGGGCCGTTGCCGTTTTCGCAGTACATGGAGCGTTGCCTGTACGCGCCGGGGCTGGGTTACTACAGCGCCGGTCGCACCAAGTTCGGCGCGGCTGGCGATTTCGTCACCGCACCGGAGCTGGGCGAATTGTTTGCGCGCTGCGTGGTCAGCGCAGTGCAGCCGACGCTGGCGATGCTGGGCGAGGAAGCGGATTTTCTCGAACTCGGCGGTGGCAGCGGCGCGTTTGCCGAAACGGCGC
>DASZCB010000418.1:0-2514 GCA_035943575.1 Rhodanobacter sp.
AAACACCTGCTGCGCGGCCTGCCCCATTCGCTCACGCCTGGCGGCATCCAGCAAAAGCTGCAGTACGTCCGGGCCGAGCCGGGTGGCATCGGTCACCCGTTCGGCGCCGCCTTGCTGGATCAGGCTGTGGGTGATTTCCTCGAAGTTGAACGTGTGCGGCCCGACCAGCACCGGCACCGACAGCGCCGCCGGTTCCAGCACATTGTGCCCACCGATCGGCACCAGGCTGCCGCCGACAAAGGCCACGTCGGTCGCCGCGAAGAGCGGCATCAACTGCCCCATCGCATCGATCACGAACACCTGATGCGACGTCGACGGCACCTCGTCGGCGCTGTAGGTGGCGACCGAGAATCCCAGGCTGCGTACCGCATTCTCGACCAGCCGGAAACGCTCCGGATGCCGCGGCGCCAGCAGCAGCAGCGCGTCGGGCAATCGCTTCAATACCTGCAGGTGCGCCTCGAGTACCGGCAGCTCCTCACCTTCGTGGGTACTGGCCGCCATCCATACCGGCCGGCGCGGCCCCCAGTGTTCGCGTTTGGCCGCACCCTCGGCCACCGCACCGAGCGGTATCGGCATGTCGAACTTCATGTTGCCGGTGACCACGATCTGCTGCGGGTCGGCGCCCAGCAGCCGGTAGCGGGCGGCATCGGTGCGCGATTGCGCGGCAATCTGGCGGACGCAACGCAACGCCGAGCGTGCCAGCGCACGCAGCGGACGGTAGCCGCGCATCGAGCGCTCGGACAACCGCGCATTGACGATCATCAACGGGATGCCGCGCCGACGGCAGGCGTAGTACAGGTTCGGCCAGATCTCGGTTTCCACGATCAGCGCCAATCGCGGACGTACCCGGTTGAGAAATCGACTCACCGAAAACGGCAGGTCATACGGCAGATAGACGTGGAACACGCTGTCGCCGAACAGCTGGTGCACGCGCGCAGTGCCGGTCGGGGTGACCGTGGTGATCACCACCGGTGCGTTCGGATAATCCCGGCGCAACGCCTTGATCAGCGGCTCCGCCGCGTTCACCTCGCCGACCGACACCGCATGCACCCACAGGCTGCCGCTGAACCCGGGTGCCCTGAAGATGCCAAACCGCTCGGGCCAGCGGCGATGGTATGGCCGCGAATGCACCCCGCGCGCCAGCAACCGCAGCACCAGCAGCGGCGTCACCAGAAACATCGCGAGGGTGTAGAGATAGCGCAACGATCGCTCCTTGCAACGAACGCGCGAGTATAGCGAGAGCGACCGCGCCGAACCGACTCCATGCAAGCCTGAGCGGGATTGGCCCGCTACAATGCCGACGATGCCCGGCATGCCCCGCCCCACTTTCACCCGCTCACTGCTTGCGCCGCGCCATTGGCCGGCATGGCTGGGTGTGGCCGTGATCTGGTTGATCGCGCGACTGCCGCAGGCCGCGCTGCGCTGGCTCGGTCACCTGCTTGGCGCACTGGTGTTGCGGGTTCCCTCGGAACGGCGGCGCATCGCCGAAACGAATATCGCTCTGTGCTTTCCCGAACTCGACGCAGCCGCACAAGCCGCGCTGGTCGATGCCAACCTGCGCGACATCGGCCTGATGCTGGTGGAATTCGCACTGGGCTGGATGGGTAGCGATCGCCGCATCGCCGATATACCAACCCGCATTGAGGGATTGGAGCATCTCGAAGCCGCGCGCGTGCAAGGCAAGGGCGTGCTGCTGGTGGGTGGTCACTTCTCGCACCTGGAACTGTGCGCGCGACTGGTCTCGCAGCGCATCCGCATCGCCGGCATGTACCGCCGGATGGACTCGGCCGTGTTCGAATGGGTCGTACTGCGCGCGCGGCTG
Source organism: Rhodanobacter sp. (assembly GCA_035943575.1). Taxonomy (GTDB): domain Bacteria; phylum Pseudomonadota; class Gammaproteobacteria; order Xanthomonadales; family Rhodanobacteraceae; genus Rhodanobacter. The sequence goes on from DASZCB010000418.1 coordinate 1,823, forward strand.
CACTACGCCGCCGCGATGTTCGAGAAAGACGACATCCGCGGCACCGTGAAATACCTGCGCAACGGCGGCACGCTGTGGTACGCGCCCGACCAGGACATGCGCAGCAAGGACAGCGTATTCGTGCCGTTCTTCGGCGTGCCTGCAGCGACGATCACGGCTACCCATCATCTGGCGCGGATGTCCGGTGCAGTGGTGATCCCGTTCTTCCACCGCCGCCTGCCCGATGGCAACGGTTATGCGCTGCGACTCGGTGCGCCGCTGGAAAATTTGCCCGGCACGGATGTGCTGGACGATACCGCCCGCGTCAACGCGTGCATCGAGCAGATGGCGCGCGAGGCGCCTGCGCAGTACCTATGGGTGCACAAGCGGTTCAAGACGCGACCTGACGACGAGCCATCGCCATACTGAAGCCGGCCGTACTGCAGTCGGGCCGTAATGAAGCCGGCACGCTTCGTGCGAAAATACCCCATGAATCCACACCGGTTTTCGGAACCGCCACGAACCATGCCGATCTGCCGTCCTCCGCACCAGCCCTCTGCCTGGCCTGGTGAAAGCCAGTGCGCCAACACGTGCAACACGGCAACTCTGTCGGGTCCGGTGCATTGCCGATGGAGCCACGCATGACACGCACCGCACCGGGGCTGGCAACCGCACTGCCGATCCTCATCTATCACAACATCGCGAACGCCCCG
>DASZCB010000419.1:0-3244 GCA_035943575.1 Rhodanobacter sp.
CCTCGGTAGTGCCTGTGCGGCGCTGTGCTACGCCGAATTCGCCGGGCTGATCCCGGTCACCGGCAGCGCCTACACCTACGGCTACGCGGTGCTCGGCGAGTTCGTCGCCTGGATCATCGGCTGGGATCTACTGCTGGAATACGCGCTGGTGGTTGCGGTGGTGGCGATCGGCTGGTCCGGCTATGTGCAGGTGCTGCTGAACTCCGCTGGCGTGCATCTGCCGGAATGGGCGCAGCAGAGTATGAGCGCGCAGACCATGCAGTATTACCTTCAGCAGATTTTCGGTACGCATGGAGCGGCCGCGATTGCCGCGCCCAGCGACGGCCATCGTTTCAACGTAATTGCCGCCGGCGTATCCGTGGCGGTGGCGGTGTTGCTGACCGTGCGCACCGAATGGGGCGCGCGCTTCAACACGGCAGTGGTGACGATCAAGGTGATCGGTGTGCTGCTGGTGGTGCTGGTGGGGGTGTTCTACATCAACACGGCGAACTGGCATCCGTTCATTCCCGCACGCATCGTGGATGCCACCACCGGTATCGGCCACTTCGGCTGGCAGGGCGTGCTGACCGGCGCCAGCGTGGTGTTCTTCGCGGTGTTCGGCTACGACACACTGACCACGGCGGCGGAAGAGGTGAAACATCCGCAACGCGACCTGCCGCGCGCGGTGCTGTTGTCGCTGGCGATTGCGATGGTGCTGTATATCGCGGTGTCGTTGGTGCTCACCGGCATCTCGCCGTACAGCCATCTCGGCGGCGATGCGTCGGTGTCCGATGCGTTCGAATCGATCGGGCTGCACTGGCTCAGCATCATCATCGCGGCGGCCGCGGTGATCGGCGTCACCAGCGTGCTGTTCGCCTTCATGCTGGGCGCGGCGCGGATCTGGTTTGCGCTGGCGCGCGACGGCCTGCTGCCGGCGTGGTTCGCCAAGGTCAGCCCGCGCTTCGGCACGCCGGCACGACCGACCATCATTCTTGGACTGTTCACCGCACTGATCGCCGGCCTGCTACCGATCGGCGAGGTGGCGGAGTTGGTGAACATCGGCACGCTCAGCGCGTTCATCATCATCTGCGGTTCGATCATGCTGCTGCGCGTGCGCCGGCCGGAGCTGCAGCGCAACTTCCGCACGCCGGCGGTGTGGTTCACCGCGCCGCTGGGCATCGTGTTCTCCGCCGTGCTGATTTACGGCCTGCCGTGGATCACCTACGAGCGCTTCATCATCTGGATGGCGCTGGGCTGTGTGATCTATTTCGGCTATGGCATCCGGCACAGCAAGCTGGCTCACGCCGACGCAGTCTGAGGCTCGTCGATCAGCAGCCTGCCTGGCGCGGTGATGATCTGGTCGCGGCCGTTGCGCTTGGCCTGGCGCATGGCCTGATCGGCGCGCGCCAGCAGGCTCTCGATACCTTCGCCGTCACGGTAGCACTCGGCGACGCCGATGCTGACAGTCAGCGGGCCGTCTGGACGCAGGATTGAGCGCACGGCCAGGCGCAACTGCTCGGCGCGGTGGCTGGCCAGTTGCAGATCGAGGCCGGGCAGCAGGATCACGAATTCCTCGCCGCCGATGCGGCCAATCAGGTCGCTGGGGCGCATCTGCCCGCGTATTGCCGCAGCCAGTGCGATCAGTGCAGCGTCGCCGGCCGCGTGACCGTAGTCGTCATTGAGCTGCTTGAAGTGGTCGGCATCCAGAAACAGCATGCATGCTGGTTTCTGCTGGCGGTGGATGTCGCTCAGCGCGAGCCGCGCCAGTTCGAGAAAGCGGTTGCGCAGCAGCAGGCCGGTCAGACCGTCGGTGTTGGCCTGTTCGCGCAGCTGCCGTTCCAGCCGGAACTGCGCGAACAGCGTGCGGGCCATGAACGCACGCAGCACCGTCGACAGCGAAATCGCGATCGCCATGTAAACGAAGTACTGGAAAATCTGCACGCCATCGGCGTTGCCCAACAGCAGCATCGGTAGCGGTCCGAAAGCACACAGCGCCATCGCTACCGCGAAATCCCAGCGGCCGAGCCAGAGCATCGACGACGCCACCGGCAGTAGCAGGCCCGGCATGATCCAGGGCTGTCCCGGCACGTGACCGATGCCGTGGAGGTTGATGCCGATCTCGAGCAACAGCACACACAGCAGGGCCAGCATGCTGAGCAGCTGCGGACGCTGCACCCGTCTGGCCAGCATCGCTACCAGCAGCAGTAGCGGCAGCGGTGCCAGCCGCAGCAACAACGGCAACGGCGAGACGCGAACGAGGGCGCTGGCCACGATCGCGACCGCATACGCCAGCGTGGCCATCAGCATCAGTGCATGGATCATCGGGCCCATCTGCCGCGCCAGATAGTGAGCGTACTCGCGGCGTTGATCCGTATCGTCGGCGGGTCGTCGGCTTTCGAACAGGGTGTGCATGCGGGTCTCGATGGATCGGCAATGTGCGGCCATTGGTGTTGGCCCAGCAAGATGAATGCCATGGGCCGAACTGGTGCCCGCGTCGGATCGACCGGCACATACGGTCGTGACCTTCGGCATGGGTTAAGCGCGGCGGTCCCGGTCTAGCATCCACCCCTTGGATGCATGTCGCGACAATCTTCAGCGGCATGGATTCCCGGAGTCCGTCTGGCTTTGCCCGGTCCGTGCCGTGGGTCTTTCGGCTCGTCCCGTCATGCCCGCAGGCTTCCACTACCCACCCGGAGAACGCATTGAAAGTCACCCGTCTCGCTTCCGCCCTTGCCGTTGCCGCCTTCGGGCTGGCCAGTTTCAGCGCACTTGCCGATGTCCCGGCGCCGCAGGATGTGCCGTATCAGGGCACATTGAAGATCAATGTGGACGCCACCGATCTGGCTCATCGCATTTTCCGCGTACATGAGACGATCCCGGCGCAGGCCGGCCCGTTGACCTTGCTGTATCCGGAATGGCTGCCGGGTAACCACTCGCCGAACGGTACGATCGACAAGATGGCCGGACTGGTGGTGAAGGCGAACGGTCAGGTGCTGCCGTGGACGCGCGACCCGCTCAACGTCTACGCGTTTCACGTCGAGGTGCCGCAGGGTGCCAGCGGCGTGGAGGTGGAGTTCCAATTCCTCTCGTCGCAGGACCAGCGCCAGGGCCGTGTGGTGATGACATCGGAGATGCTCAACCTGCAGTGGAACTCGGTGACGCTGTATCCGGCCGGCTACTTCGCCCGCCAGATCAACACCGAGGCCAGCGTGAAGCTGCCCACCGGCTGGCAGGCCGGCACCGCGCTGGAAGTAGCCTCGAAGGA
>DASZCB010000420.1:0-4976 GCA_035943575.1 Rhodanobacter sp.
AAGCTGTTGCGGTCTGATCGGCACCTGCGCCGCATACAATGCCGCTTTGCCTGCCCCCGGAGAACCTGATGAAGCCATTCGGCACCCCCCATTCCGATCATGCGTTGCGCGTCCTGTTGCTCGGCGCCGGCGAGCTGGGCAAGGAGGTGGCGATCGAGCTGCAGCGCTATGCGGTGGAGGTGATTGCAGTGGATCGCTATGCCAACGCGCCGGCGATGCAGATTGCCCATCGCAGCCATGTGATCGACATGCTCGATGGCAAGGCACTGCGCGCGGTGATCGAACTGGAGAAACCCGATCTGGTGGTCCCGGAGATCGAGGCAATCCACACGCCAACCTTGATCGAGCTGGAAAAGGAAGGGCAGCGGGTGATCCCGACCGCACGTGCGGTGTGGCTGACGATGGATCGCGAAGGCATCCGCAAGCTGGCCGCGGAAGAACTGAAACTGCCGACCTCGCCGTATCGTTTCTGCGATAGCGAAACACAGTACCGCGAAGCGGCGGCCGCGATCGGCTACCCGTTCGTCATCAAGCCGGTGATGAGTTCGTCGGGCAAGGGTCAGAGCGTGGTGCGCAATGCGGATGAATTGCAGCACGCATGGGACTACGCGCAGTCAGGCGGGCGCGCGGGGAAGGGGCGGGTAATCGTCGAGGGCTTCGTCGATTTCGATTACGAGATCACCATGCTGACCGTGCGGCATACCGATGGCGTCAGTTTCTGCGCACCGATCGGTCATCGCCAGGAAGATGGCGACTACCGCGAATCGTGGCAGCCGCAGCCGATGAGCGATGCCGCGCTGGCCGAAGCGCAGCGCCAGGCCGCCGCGGTCACCGGCGCGCTCGGTGGCTGGGGCGTGTTCGGCGTGGAGTTTTTCATCAAGGGTGACGCGGTGATCTTTTCCGAAGTCAGCCCACGTCCGCACGACACCGGATTGGTTACGTTGATCTCGCAGGAGCTCTCCGAATTTGCGCTGCATGCGCGGGCGATCCTCGGCCTGCCGATTCCGGTGATCCATCAGTACGGGCCGTCCGCTTCGTGCGCGGTGCTAGTCGAAGGCGCTGGCGCCGGGCCGCGTTACCACGGCGTGGCAACGGCGCTGGCCGAGCCGGATACGCAGCTACGCATCTTCGGCAAGCCCGAAGTGAAGGGACGTCGGCGCATGGCGGTGACGCTGGCACGCGCCGATACGCTGGAGGCGGCGGTAGGCAAGGCGGTGCGCGCGGCAGGGCATCTGCGCATCGAATTGTGAGTGTGGTTGATGCGCTAGGCTTGATAGACACGACAGCTGATTGAGAGGAAGGCAGGCATGGAAACAACCGGATTTGCGCACTGGCTGGTAGTTGTGGTGGAACTCTGCACGGCGTTCGCCCTGTTGTTGCTGGCATTGGCGGTGGTGGTGCTGATGGTGACCTGGGTGGTTGACCGCAACCAGACCGGCAACGCGGTGCTGCGCAACTTTCCGGTGATCGGTCATTTCCGCTACTGGTTCCTGCACCTGGGCGAGTTCTTTCGCCAATACCTCTATTCCAGCGATCGCGAGGAGATGCCGTTCAATCGCGCGCAGCGCACCTGGGTGTATCGCGCCGCGAAGGATGTCGACAACACCAACGCGTTCGGTTCCAGTCGTGACCTTCGCGCCGAAGGTGTGCCGTTCTTCGTCAATGCGCCGTTTCCGGATCTCGGTGTGGATCACGTCAAGCCGGTACCGGTGACGATCGGCCCGTACGCGCGCGAGCCGTACGGTCACGCCGCGTTCTTCAACATCTCGGCAATGAGTTTCGGCGCATTATCGGCGCCGGCGGTGCGTGCGTTGTCGCGCGGCGCGGCCAAGGCCGGCATCTGGATGGACACCGGTGAAGGTGGTCTGGCGCCGTATCACCTCGAAGGTGGCTGCGACATCATCTTCGAGATCGGCACCGCCAAGTACGGCGTACGCACGCCCGACGGCAAGCTCGACGACGGCAAGCTGCTGGCGATCTGCGCGCACCCGCAGGTGAAGATGGTGAGCATCAAGCTGGGGCAGGGCGCCAAGCCGGGCATGGGCGGCCTGCTGCCGGGTGCGAAGGTGACCGCCGAGATCGCTGCGATCCGTGGCATCCCGGTTGGTGAGGATTCGCAAAGCCCGAACCGTCATCTCGACATCGGCAACGTCTCGCAACTGATGGACAGCATCAGTCACATCCGCGAGCTCACCGGCAAGCCGGTCGGCTTCAAGGCGGTACTCGGCGGGGTGGAATGGATCGGCGAGCTGTGCGATGAAGTGCACAAGCGCGGTGTCCAGAGCGCACCGGATTTCATCATCGTCGATGGCTCCGAAGGCGGCACCGGCGCCGCGCCGCAGACCCTGATGGAAGGCGTTGGCCTGCCGCTGCACGAGGCCTTGCCGGCATTGCTCGACATGCTGATCGTCAAGGGCCTGCGCGAACGTATCAAGGTGGTCTGCTCGGGCAAGTGCATCACCGCCTACGACGTGGCGTGGGCGCTGTCGATCGGTGCGGACTTCGTCAATTCCGCGCGTGGCTTCATGCTGGCGCTGGGCTGCATCCAGTCACTGCAGTGCAACCGCAACACCTGCCCCACCGGTATCACCACGCAGAACCCGAAGCTGCAGCGCGGCCTGGTCGTGATGGACAAGAGCGAGCGTGTCTACCACTACGCAAAGAACGTGATGAAGGAAGTCGGCATCATCGCGCACAGCTGCGGCGTCAGCGAACCGCGCGAGCTCAATCGCGGGCATTGCCGTGTGGTGGGCGATGATGGTCTGTCGATTCCGCTGGAGAAGTTGTTTCCGTATCCGCAAGCAGCGAAGCCGGCTCAGATCGTTTAAGTCCGGCACTTGCTTAAGCGCCCTTGTTGAATCCGGATTTCAACGGAACGTGCCATCACTGGTGGAATTCAGATGCGGCGTGACCACAGGGGAAATCATGATTAAGACACTCATCGCGGTAACGATCGTTTGCGTCTCTGCGAGTGCATTAGCACAACAGAACAGTGACGCAACGCATCAGTCAGGCTATGTCTGGGCATCCAAACATGACATTGACGATCCCGGGATGTGTACAGGGAAATCAAAGTCCTTCATTGAAGGGTGCATCGAGTATGCCACTGCAAGACGCAAAAGCATGGCCATTGAAATGGTTCGTAGTGGCAAGCCACGGGTACTCACTTCGGTTCGTACCATGCAATCCACTTGCAGCAGCAATTCGCACAAGTGCCAAGCTGTATGTGATGCAGGTGAGCGGTTACGAAGTGCATCTGAGGATTTAGCTACTTGCGCGGCTAGCCATGATTACAACGACAGCTGCGACAGCCAGTTTAATGATGTCAGAGATGCGCACGATGGCCTTGAAAGCGCCGTTACTGATTCAGCCAGCGACTGCGAATAGCACGTAGGTTGGAATTCGCTACGCTCAGCTCAGCCTACTACGGCATCGCCACCCAGCCATCCGCCGTACGTATCTGCAACGGTCTGAAACGCCGCTTGTAATCCATCTTCGGATGACCGTCGATCCAGAAGCCCAGGTACAGCCATGGCATGCCGCGGCGGCGGGCCAGGGCCACCTGCTGCAGGATCGCGTAGGTGCCGAGGCCGCGCGCGGTTTCGTCGGGGTCGAAAAACGTATAGACGGCTGAAATGCCGTTGAGACACACGTCGGTGACGGCGACGGCGAGCAGGCGTTCGTCCAGACGCAGTTCCATGAACAGGGTGGGGCTCCACGGCGCGGTGAGGAAGCGGCGGAAGTCGCTGGCCTCCGCATCGTCCATACCGCCGCCGGCGTGGCGACATTGCAGGTAGCGTTCGTACAGCGCATGGCGTTCGCGGTTGTAGCCGGGGATCGATTCGCTGACGACGAGGTCGGCGTTGCGTTTCAGGCAGCGTCGCTGGGCACGATCGGGTTCGAAGTTCGCCACGTCGATGCGGCACGGCGTGCAGGCACGGCATTGCGGGCAATGCGGAAAATACAGGTGGCCGCCGGCACGGCGAAAGCCGCGCTCCAGCGCCGGGCCGTACAGCTGGTCAAGCTGCGGCGCGGCCGGATCCAGCACCAGATTCTGCGCGATGCGCTCGGCGTAGTAGCCGCACGCATGGGGCAGAGTCTGGAACAGGCGGACGGGGTCGGTGCGACGCATGGCCCGATTCTATGCCTGCATCAAGGCATCGCACCATCGGGAAAGGTCAGAGCACGTGCAGGTAGCGCAGCACCACCATCGCGAACGCGGCCAGCACGAGCAGTAGAACGATGCGCCGCGCGCGGGCTACGGTGTGGTCGCGCTGTGCGGTCGGCGAGGGATTGCGAGCGGCGGCCAGCTCGTCGCCGTGGCGGATCACCGGCTCGATGCCGATTTCGCGCAACAAGGCTCGTGCTTTGGTGTAGTCATCGGCGCGGGCGATCCATACCTGCGCCCAGCTGTCGCGGTTGTCGTTCCGCTGCGAGTAGCTGAAGCGCTGCCAGGTCGGACGGTTGTAGTTGGAACGATTGACGATGGTGGCCTCGATGCCGTGTTCGGCCATCAGGGCGACCACGGCATCGATGTTTTCCTGGCGGGGTGAGGTATAGATCTGGCGCATGTGCGCAGTTTACGCGACTGGCTCAATCGCCGCGCACGCGGATCAGGCCTTCCTGCGCGGTGGAAGCGACCAGTCGGCCGTCGCGGCTGAAGATCTGTCCGCGCGCCAGGCCGCGGCCACCTTGTGCGGTGGGACTGTCGAACGAATACAGCAGCCATTCGTCGACCCGGAACGGGCGATGGAACCACAGCGCGTGATCGAGGCTGGCCATCTGCACGTTGTGGGTCAGGTAGGAGATGCCGTGCGGCAGGGTGGCGGTGCCGATCAGGTGGAAGTCCGAGGCATATGCCAGCAGCGCACGGTGCAGGATCGCCGAGTCGCTGATCGGTGAGGTCAGCTTGAACCAGATGTGCTGGATCGGCGGCCGCTTGGCCGGGTGGCGTTCGTCGCGTGGCCACACCTGGC
>DASZCB010000421.1:0-6794 GCA_035943575.1 Rhodanobacter sp.
CGGCGAGCGCGCGTTCGAGATCGGCAAGGCGCACTACGACCTCGGCAACGATCTGTTCCACGCCATGCTGGGCGAGCGCATGGTGTACTCCTGCGGCTACTGGGCCAAGGCCGACAACCTCGACGCCGCGCAGGCAGCCAAGCTCGACCTGGTCTGCCGCAAGCTCCAGCTGCAGACCGGCCAGCGCGTCCTCGACATAGGCTGCGGCTGGGGCGAAGCACTGAAGTACGCGGCCGAACGCTACGGCATCGAGGGCGTCGGCATCACCGTCTCGCAGGAGCAGGCTGAATACGCGCGCGAACTATGCGCCGGGCTGCCGATCGAGATCCGCCTGCAGGATTACCACGACATCGACGAGCGCTTCGACGCGGTGTATTCGCTGGGCATGTTCGAGCATGTCGGTGGCAAGAACTATCGCGCGTATTTCGAATGCGTGCGTCGCTGCCTGAAGGACGACGGCCTGTCTCTGCTGCATTGCATCGGCAGCAACAGCGCGCCGGGACAGAGCGATCCGTGGATCGAGAAATACATCTTCCCGAACTCGATCATCCCCGCCGCCAGTCAGGTGGCCGCTGCGCTGGAAGACCTGTTCGTGGTCGAGGATTGGCACAACTTCGGCGCCGACTACGACCGCACGCTGATGGCGTGGCGAGCCAATATCGAAGCGGCATGGCCGACGCTGCCGGCCAGCTATGACGAACGCTTCCGCCGCATGTGGCGCTATTACCTGGCCATTTCCGCGGCGGTCTTTCGCAGCCGCCGCGACCAGCTGTGGCAGATCACGCTGAGCCCGCACGGCGTCGCGGGCGGTTATCGCGTGCCGCGCTGAAGTCGCTGTTCGTAGGAGAGTTGCCGCCAACACCGGCGCGACGCATAGTGCTGTTTGTCATCGCACGGGGAACTTCGGGGGACGTGTCGGAGACTTTCGTGGATAACATCAGCTGGTGGTCGCTGGATTGAACTGTCCAACGCTTCCCGCAACACTGTCGCCATGAACCCCACCGTCCTCGCGCGCCTCCTCATAGCTCTCTCCCTACTGCTGCTACCCGCAGCAGCCATCGCCCGTCCCGCGCTGTGGGTGGTGAAAGACGCCGACACCACGATCTATCTGTTCGGCACCGTGCATCTGCTGCCAAACGATACGGCGTGGCACTACCCGACGCTGGATCAGGCGATGGCGGACAGCCAGACGCTCTACATCGAACTCACCGACGACGACCAGGCGAACATGATGGCGCTGGTGTTGCGCTATGGAATGGACACGTCACATCCGCTGCCGACCCTGCTCAACCATGCCGAACAGTTGCGGCTGAACATCGCGGCGAACAAGGCCAGCGTGCCCGGCGGCGTGCAGACACTGAACATGATGCGCCCATGGCTGGCCGCGTTGACGCTGGCGACGGCGCCGCTGCTGAAGGCGGGACTCGACCCCGTGCACGGCGTGGACAAACAGCTGAAGGCGCAGATGACCGGCGCCGGCAAACAGGTACTTGGACTGGAAACCGCCGAGCAGCAGATCCGCTTTCTCGCCGACATGCCGCAATCGGTTGAACTGGCCTTCCTGCGATCAAGCATCCGCGATGTCGACAAGGGCCCGGTCGAACTCACCGAACTGATCGACGCATGGAAGAACGGCGACACCGCCACCATCGCCCGTCTCGAAGACGAAGACATGCGCCAGACCGAGCCGAAGCTGTACCAGCGTCTGCTCGTGCAGCGCAACGGAGTATGGGCGAAGAAGATCGCCGCCATGCTGCAGCAGCCCGGCACCATCTTCATCGCCGTCGGCGCCGCGCACCTGGCCGGGCCGGACAGTGTGCAGGCGCAGTTGGCGAAGCTCGGCATCGATGCGGCGCGCCAATAGCCGAACACCCTGTGGAAACGGCTGCAGCCGTGGTGCCTCCGGCCAGCGTATCGAACAGCATCGCGACTGAAGCCGCACCCACGCGGGTCTGCACGTTCCCTACAAGAACCGGGCGCTTTCTGGCACCATCGTCCGGCTATCCGCGCGCCGCGCGTTACTCATCAGACCTCACCGCATGAACCTGCAAGCCAATTACGAACAGATCCCGCTCAAGGAATACGCCGAGCGGGCCTATCTCGACTACTCGATGTACGTGGTGCTGGATCGCGCCCTGCCGTTCGTCGGCGACGGTCTGAAGCCGGTACAGCGGCGCATCATCTACGCAATGAGCGAGCTGGGGCTGGCCGCTACGGCAAAGCCGAAGAAGTCGGCGCGTACCATCGGCGACGTGATCGGCAAGTTCCATCCGCACGGCGACAGCTCCTGCTACGAAGCGATGGTGCTGATGGCGCAGCCATTCTCGTACCGCTATCCGCTGGTCGACGGCCAGGGCAACTTCGGCTCGCCGGACGACCCGAAGAGCTTCGCGGCGATGCGCTACACCGAGAGCAAGCTCAGTCCGATCGCCGAGGCGCTGCTGGGCGAGCTGGGCCAGGGCACGGTCGACTGGGTACCGAACTTCGACGGCACCATGGACGAACCGAGCTGGCTGCCGGCGCGTGTGCCGCACGTGCTGCTGAACGGCTCGATGGGCATCGCAGTAGGCATGGCCACCGACATTCCGCCGCACAACCTGCGCGAGCTGATCAGCGCCTGCATCCGTCTGCTCGACGACCCGGACGCCACCGTGGCCGACCTGTTCGAGCATGTACGCGGCCCGGATTACCCGACCGAGGCGGAGATCATCACTCCGCGCGCCGATCTGCTGGCGATGTACGAGAGCGGTATGGGTTCGGTGCGCGCCCGCGCGGTGTACCAGCGCGAGGAAGGCAACATCGTTATCACCGCGCTGCCGCACCAGGTCAGCCCGTCGAAGATCCTCGAGCAGATCGCCGCGCAGATGCGCGCGAAGAAGCTGCCGATGATCGAGGACCTGCGCGACGAGTCCGATCACGAGAACCCGATCCGGCTGGTGCTGGTGCCGCGCTCCAGCCGCGTCGATGCGGACGAACTGATGCCGCATCTGTTTGCCACCACCGATCTGGAGAAGAGTTTCCGCGTCAATCTCAACATGATCGGCCTGGATGGCCGGCCGCAGGTGAAGAATCTCAAGCGCATCCTCAGTGAATGGCTGACGTTCCGCACCAGCACGGTGACCAAGCGCCTCGAACACCGCCTGGCGAAAGTCGAACGCCGCCTGCACCTGTTGGAAGCGCTGCGTATTGCCTATCTCAATCTCGACGAAGTGATCCGCATCGTACGCAGCGAGGACGAGCCCAAGCCCGTCCTGATGGCGCGCTTCAAGCTCAGCGAGGAACAGGCCGACTACATCCTCGAAACCCGCCTGCGCCAACTGGCACGACTGGAAGAGATGAAGATCACCGCCGAGCGCGACCAGCTCGAAGAGGAGCGCGCACGTATCAGCGTGCTGCTGAAATCGCCGGCCAAGCTGAAGGGTCTGATCAAGGAAGAACTGCGTGCCGACGCCGCCAAGTTCGGCGACGACCGCCGTTCGCCGCTGGTGCAGCGCGAAGCGGCGCAGGCACTGGACGAAAGCGCGCTGGTCGCCAGCGAGCCGGTCACCGTGGTGCTGAGTCAGAAAGGCTGGGCCCGTGCGGCGAAGGGCCACGACATCGACGCCGAGGGTCTGAACTATCGCGAGGGCGACGGCTTGCTCGCCGCGGTGAAGGCGCGCACCACCCAACAGGTGGCGTTCATCGACTCCACCGGCCGCAGTTATTCAACGCCCGCGCACACGCTACCCTCGGCGCGCGGCAACGGCGAACCGCTGACCGGGCGATTCAGTCCGGTCGCCGGCGCCAGTTTCGACGCGGTGATCGCCGGCGACAACGACACCCGACTGATCCTCGCCACCGACTTCGGCTACGGCTTCGTCACCCGCTTCGAATCGCTCACCGGCCGCAATAAGGCCGGCAAGCAGATCATCAGCCTCAGCGATGGCGCACATGTGCTGGCGCCGCAGATCAGCGCCGATCCGGCGCGCGACCGCATCGTGGTGGTCACCACCGAAGGCCATCTGCTGATGTTCTCGGTGGCTGAACTGCCCGAGCTGGACAAGGGCAAGGGCAACAAGCTGATCGAGGTACCGAAGGCGAAACTCACCAGCGGCGACGAGCGCGTGGCCGGTGTGGCGGTGGTCAGCGAGGGCAAGGGCGAGGTCACGATGTATGCCGGCCAGCGCAAGCTCACCCTGAAGTGGTCGGATCTGGTCGAATACGGCGGCAACCGCGCCACCCGCGGCGGCCTGCTACCGCGCGGCCTGCGTCGGGTGGAGCGGATCGAAACCACCGGCTGACGGGTTGCGGCAGGAACTTCCTGCCGTTGCGCGCTTCGAAGGTGGAGGTGCACGTCAACGCGCTCACGCGCGTTGAGCACGTCATACCCCGGAGTACTCATGAACATCAAACGGCACCTCACCGCTCTCGCGACCACCTTGCTGGTCGCCACGGCATCGGCACAGACGACCAGCAAGCCGCTGAATCTCAAGCTGCCGCCCAGCGACATCCCTGCACCCAGCTCGACGGCGGCCAAACCGGCCAGCAGCGCGCCCGGCACGTACTACGGCGACACCAGCGGTCGCATGGGCAACACCAGCGCCAACGCGACCACCACCAGCGCCTGCGACGACTCCACCTTCAACCAGCCGCAGGTACATGGCAGCGTCAGCGCCGGCGTCGTCAGCGGCAGCCATATGGGCACCGGCACCTGGAACGCCGGCACGGTCAACCTCAGCAAGAGATTCGGCGATTGCGACCACCCCACCGGTGGTGTCAGCATCTCGGTCGGTGGCGGCAGCGGCAACTTCCACGGCCGCGGCCACTGATCGACGGCGCAACGCAATCGGGGGGAAACCGCCCATGCACGGCGAATACAAGATGCCCGGCGGCAAGCTGGTGGTGGTCGATCTCGACGTGCGCGACGGTCGCCTCGCCGACGTACAGCTGAGCGGTGATTTCTTCCTCGAACCGGACAACGCGCTGCACGCGATCAACACTGCACTGGAAGGCCAGCCAGCACAGGCCGACGAGGCGGAACTCAGCCGCGCCGTGCGCGACGCGCTCACGCCCGACGTGGTGATGTATGGTCTTTCCCCGGAAGCCATTGCGGTCGCCGTGCGCCGCGCCTTGCACTGGGAAGCCTAAGCATGATGCGTACCGATTGGCGCGACCACGACTGGCAGCTGCTGCACACGCTGCCGCAATCGCCGTCACTGCACATGGCGCTGGACGACGTGCTGACCCACGAGGTCGGTGCCGGTCGCCGCGCCCCGACCCTGCGCATCTGGGAATGGGCTTCACCCGCGGTGGTGATCGGCCGCTTCCAGTCGCTGCGCAACGAAGTCGATATGCCAGCCGCGCAGCGCCACCGCATCGAGGTGGTGCGCCGGGTCAGTGGCGGCGGCGCGATGTTCATCGAGCCGGGCAACACGATCACCTATTCGATCTACGCGCCGCTGTCGCTGATCAAGGGGTTGTCGTTCCAGGAAGCGTATGCATTTCTCGACACGTGGGTGTTGCAGGCGCTGGACGAACTCGGCATCAAGGCGTGGTACCAGCCGCTCAACGACATCGCCTCCGAAAGCGGCAAGATCGCCGGCGCCGCACAGGTGCACCGCGGCGGCGCGGTGCTGCATCACGTGACGATGGCCTACGACATCGACGCTGTGAAAATGCTGGACGTGCTGCGTATCGGCCGCGAGAAACTGTCCGACAAGGGCACCGTCAGCGCGGCCAAACGGGTCGACCCGCTACGCAGCCAGACCGGCCTGCCACGCGAGGCGGTGATCGAGCGAATGGTCGCCACCTTCCGTCGCCTGCACGGGCTCCGTGACGATGTCGTGCGGCATAACGAACAGGCGCGTGCCGAAGAACTGGCACTGGGCAAATTCTCCAGCGCGGCGTGGCTGGCCGACGTAGCGTGAGCTTCCCCCCGACCCCTGGCAAAGTCGGGGGGAGAGAGAGAGAGAGAGAGGGCACAGCGCGACACTCGCCTCGCGCGCTTATTACCGGCTATACGACCACGACTGCAAGCGGCCGTCCTTGTACGGCATCACACCGTGGAACGGGCGCGGGTCGGCGTCGAATACCAGCGGCAGGAAGTGGAGGTCACCTTCCCACATCGGCAGTGTCAGCAGGCGCTCCAGCGCCACCCATTCCAGCGTGCCCTCGGCGTTGGCAGTAAACGGCGTGCCGGCATAGCGGTCGATCACGAAGATGAAACCGAGCCAGTCCTCGCCGTGCTTGCCGAAACCCGGCCAGTTCAGCGTACCGCGCAATTGCATCGATTCGCAGCTGATCCCGGCTTCCTCAAGAATCTCGCGCTGCATGCAGGTGGCGATATCCTCGCCCGGCTCCATCTTGCCGCCGAGGCCGTTGTACTTGCCCAGGTGCTGGTCGTCCGGGCGCGCGTTGCGATGGATCATCAACACTTCACTGCGGTCGGGCGACAGCACATAGCCGAGCGTTGCCACGATCGGGGTATAGGGCATGGCGAGAGCACCGTAAAAAATCCAAGTTTAACGGCAGCCGCTCTGCCACGCAGGTGTGCGGGCTGAACGTCCGGCGTGGCCGGACTTGCACACACGCGACAGGGCAGCGACCATCGGCAGATGCGCCCTTCCGCTTCACTTTTGCTCCACACTCTTTCGAGCCACCGGTTGCTGCATGTGCTGCTGCCGCTGACCCTGCTCGTCGGCCTGCCCGGCTGCGCCCCGCCAGCGCGGGCGCTGGACAGCAGCGAGCTGGCGTTCGAAGGCCAGAACTACCGCGTCGTCCATCTGGATCTGAAGCGCGAACAGCTCGGCCTGCAC
>DASZCB010000422.1:0-2154 GCA_035943575.1 Rhodanobacter sp.
CAGAAACGACACACCCTGCCCGCTATCCGGTGGACTCAGCGACCCGTATCGCGAACAGCCGGCTTCGCCGCCAGACCGGCGTTCAAGTTTGCGCACGGGATATCCAAAGACCCGAAACGGCGGTTACCGTATCCCTGCGCACACTCCATCGCAGCCCCCTGCTTTGGTTCGTGGCAGCTTACTGCAATGTTCACGCTAAATCCGAACTCGACGAAGCGTTCCCACACGCAGGCTCATCCGGCGCGGGTGGATGCCCATCCGCGCCGGGAACATTCATCGTTTCATCGAATCACGAACGCCGTGCCTTGCGCCCCTTCCACGCGTAGCCCGCCGCCAGCAGCATGAACCACACCGGGCTGGCCAGCAGTGCTTGCCGGGTATCGGGTTGCAGGCTGAGCAGTACCAGCACGAACGCGAAGAAAGCCAGGCACACCCAGCACATGAATACGCCTCCGGGCATCTTGTAGCTGGACGCTTCATGCAGCTGCGGGCGCTTGCGGCGATAGGCGATATACGCGAACAAAATCAGCGACCAGACGAACATGAAAAGCACCGCGGCCAGCGTGGTGACCAGGGTGAACGCGGTGACCAGATCGGGAATCACATAGACCAGCGTCGCGCCGAGCAACAGGCAGAAACAGGAGAACAGCAGACCGCGCGACGGCACCGCCGCACGCGACAATCGGGCGAACATCTTCGGCGCGTGGTCTTCCTGCGCCAGGCCGTAGAGCATGCGACTGGTCGAGAAGATGCCGCTGTTGGCCGAAGACGTGGCCGAGGTCAGCACGACAAAATTGATCAGGCTGGCCGCGGCCGGAATGCCGGCCAGCACGAACAGTTCCACGAACGGGCTCTTGCCGGGTTCGACCATGCGCCACGGCGTCACCACCATGATCGCGAGCAGGGCCAGCACGTAGAAGATGATGATGCGTACCGGGATCGAGTTGATCGCCTTGGGCAGGTTGCGCTGCGGGTCGGCCGTCTCGGCGGCGGTGGTGCCGACCAGCTCGATGCCGACAAACGCGAACACCGCGATCTGGAAGCCGGCGAAGAAACCGCCCAGCCCCTTCGGAAACACCCCTCCGTCATTCCACAGATTGGCCAGCGAGGCCTGATGCCCCGACGGCGAACGAAAACCCCAGGCGACCAGGGCGAAGCCGGTCACGATCAACGCGCAGATCGCGATGATCTTGATCAGCGCGAACCAGAACTCCATCTCGCCAAACAGCTTGACCGTCGCCAGATTCAGGCTCAGCAACAACAGCACGCACAGCACCGCGGGAATCCACGGTGCCAGCCCGGGGAACCAATACTGCGCGTAGGACGCGATCGCGATCACGTCGGCGATGGCGGTGATAATCCAGCAGAACCAGTAAGACCAGCCGCAGAAAAAACCGGCCCACGGCCCGAGCAAGTCGGTGGAGAAGTCGATGAAGGACTTGTACTCGAGGTTCGACAGCAGCAGCTCGCCCATCGCTCGCATCACGAAGAACAGCATCACGCCGATGATCAGGTAGACCAGCACGATCGACGGCCCGGCCAGACTGATCGTCTTGCCCGAACCCATGAACAGGCCGGTGCCGATCGCGCCGCCGATGGCGATCAGCTGCAGGTGCCGGTTCGACAGGCTGCGTTGAAGATGATCGGGCCGTGGTTGATCGGGATGTTCGAGCGATGCAGTCATGGGGTGCGCCTTTGGCGTGTGGGATGCGCCAACATACAACATAGAAGAAACACGGTTGCACCACCAAAGGCCGGTCTGCCGGGCCGTGACAAACGACATCGGAAAGCGGAATCAGAATGCGTTTGGCACGTCAACGCCATAAGCGACCGACACCTGTCACTGCCTGAGCCACGATGGATCGGCTAACGTGGCGTCGACACGCGACGCACAGACCGGCAGAATCCTGCCACGCATCCGAAGCCATTCATCAGCCACCACAAAAGGAAGCCTGTGCCGAAGCGCATGAAAGGAATGATCCGGCTAAAATTCCTCATCGCCTTCGCACTGGTGGCTGTGATGGCGGGACTCATCGCATGGAAGCGGCCAGATCGGGCGCTGCACGTCGCCACCGCCAATGTCGCGCAGACGCTGTGCGCGGATGTGTTTGTTTCCGGCCTCGCTCCGGATCGGGTCTTTGCCGAAAACATCGC
>DASZCB010000423.1:0-1913 GCA_035943575.1 Rhodanobacter sp.
CGTTCATGCCGGATCGCTCCCGGATTCTTCGGCTTCTTCCAGCAGATAACCCAAGCCGCGGATCGTGCGCACTCCGGTGCCGCTGCCATGCAGCTTGCGGCGCAAACGATGGATCGCGATGTCCAGCCCGTTGTCGGTCAGTTCCTGATCCCAGTCGCACAGCGCTTCGATCAGCTGCGCGCGGCTGGTGACGCGGTCCGCCCGCAAGGCCAGTGCCTCCAGCAGGCCGAACTCGCGGGCGGTCAGTTCGAGGGGTGCCTGGTCAATCCAGGCACGGTGTCCGGGCAGATCCAGCCGCAGCCGACCCAGCAGCAACTCCGGCTTGCCCTGGCTGCTGGCACGGCGCAGCAGCGCACGCACGCGTGCCTCGAACTCGGCCAGTGCAAAGGGTTTCACCAGATAGTCGTCGGCGCCCAGGTCGAGGACACGGATGCGTTCCGGCAAGCCGTCGCGCGCGGTCACCACCAGCACCGGCAGGCCAGTGCCACGGCTGCGCAGGCGGCGCAACACTTCACTGCCGTCAAGCGTGGGCAGGCCGAGATCCAGCACCAGCAGGTCGTATGGATGATCGTGCAGCGCCGCATCGGCGAGGTTGCCGCTGGCTACATGATCCACGGCGTGGCCGCCATGGCGCAGTGACGCGCAGATGCCCTCGGCGATCGAGAGGTCGTCCTCGGCAAGCAGAATACGCATGATGGCTCCAGGGCGAGGGTTTGCCGCAGCACGAATCGCGGCAAATCCGAAAGATGGATCGACAAGCTTGATGGAGCAGCGTAACTGCAGACAATCCACGTCTGCATCAGTTCCGATGGCATCGAGTCATTGACTGCGCCCGATCCTGATGATCCATGGCCTGGCATGACCTCTGGCCGATGCCGCCAGCGGCGGTTGCGTGCACTCTGCGCGGAATACCCGGGGGGAGTAGCAAGCATGCGGCCAGTAGTACGCAAGTGGGGATATCTGTGTGGCGTGACCTTGTCGGTTGCGCTTTGTCCATGGGTTGTGATGGCGCGGTTGGCCGTCTCGCCCGGTCCTGCCAGCGGGCCAGCCGTTGCGGCATCGTCGCACGCCAGTTCGAATACCACGATACTCCCCGAGATTCCGTTTGCCGCCGCCAGCGCCGCCGCACCGCTGGTACCCAGCGCCATGAATGCGTGGGGTGGCGAGCGCACGGGCAATGAAGCGACCTTGTCCGATCGCGTAGTGAGTTACCAGATCGATGCCGAGCTGGATGCCGCGAAACATGCGGTGACCGGCAAGGAGCGCATGACTTGGCGCAACCGCAGCGATCGCCCGGTCAGCCAGATCTATTTCCATCTGTACCTCAACGGATTCCAGAACGAAGGCAGCACCTGGTTCACCGAACGCAAGGTGCTGACCGCACATGGTCGTTCGCGCGGCGCGGCGGCATTGAAGAAAGGCGAGTGGGGCTGGATCGATCTGCAGCAGGTCAAGCAGGGCGACGCCGCGCTGAAGTGGCAGTTCGTGCAGCCTGATGGCGGTCCGGCCACCGACCAGACCGTGGTGCGCATCGATCTGGCCGAGCCGGTGGCGGCTGGTGCCACCTTGGCGCTGGACATCGACTTTCTCAGTCAATTGCCGCGGGTGGTCGAGCGAACCGGCTGGTTCGGCGACTTCAACCTGGTCGGCCAGTGGTTTCCGAAAATCGGTGTACTGGAACTGGCCGGCGAGCGCGGCGCCACCGCACCGCGCTGGAACGTGCACGAGTTCCATTTCAACAGCGAGTTCTTTGCCGACTTCGGCCTGTACGACGTGAACCTGACCGTACCCAGTGACTACACCGTCGGTGCGGTCGGCCAGTTGCAGGGGCAACCGCAGACGGTGAATGGCAAGACCACGTATCACTTCGTGCAGGGCGACGTGCACGATTTCGCCTGGGTCGCGGCGAAGGG
>DASZCB010000424.1:0-2420 GCA_035943575.1 Rhodanobacter sp.
CCGCAGCGGTGTCCGCGGACACTCCGTTGATGAAATTCGTGCGTCTCAAGTCATTGAAAGATATTTAATTATCACGCCGTCACCGAGTGGCATGCGGATTGCACTCACCTCTGTGCAACCGCGCTGTCCGCGGTCAGGAACGGCACCGATGATTCGCGATACCTCCGCACAAGACCGTCTGGTCGAAGTCAAACCCAACCGCAAGCGGCAGTTGATCCTGGTCGGTGCCGGCGTGCTCGTGCTGGGCCTGCTGGCGTGGCTGATGCCGGGGATCAGCCGGTTGTTCTCGGCCTCCGCGTCGGTCAGCAGTTCGCGACTGGCGTTTGCCACCGTCGAGCGCGGCCAGTTCGTGCGCGACATCGCCGCCGAAGGCAAGGTGGTCGCCGCGGTCAGCCCCACGCTGTACGCCATGTCCGGCGGTGCAGTAACGCTCAAGGTGCATGCCGGCGACACCGTGAAAAAGGATCAGGTGTTGGCCAGCATCGTCAGCCCCGAGCTGACCAACAAACTGGCGCAGGAGCAGAGCAACGCCGACGCGATGGAAGTGGATTACCAGCGCGCGCAGATCGACGCGCGCAAGCAGCGTTCTGCGCTGCAGGAGACCTACGACAACGCCGGCATCGACCAGACGACCGCCGAGCGCAACCTCGATCGCTACCAGAAAGCGTTTGCCAAGGGCGCGGTGTCCAGCATGGACGTGGATAAGGCCAAAGACGCGCTGGACAAGGCGAAGATCGCCACCACGCATGCCAAGGCCAACCTCGGCCTCGATAACGACAGCCTCAATTTCGACATCCAGTCGAAGAAGCTAGCGCACGAGCGCCAGCTGCTGCTGGTCAAGGATCTGCAGCGACAGGTGGACGATCTCAACGTGAAGTCGCCGGTCGACGGTCAGGTCGGTCAGCTGTTCATCGCCGAGCGCGCCACCGTGGCCAAGGACGCGCAGCTGCTCAGCGTGATCGACCTGTCCGCGCTGCAGGTGGAGATGCAGGTGCCGGAAAGTTTCGCGCGTGACCTGGGCATCGGCATGTCCGGCGAGATCAGCGGCAACGGCAACGTCTGGAAAGGCCTGGTCAGTGCGATCTCGCCGGAGGTGGTGAATGGCCAGGTCGCTGCCCGCTTGCGCTTCGACGGTGAAACGCCGAAGCAGTTGCGCCAGAACCAGCGCCTGTCGGTTCGCGTATTGCTGGACAAGCGCGACAACGTGCTCACCGTGCAGCGTGGCTCGTTCGTCGACGAATCCGGTGGCAGCTACGCCTACGTGGCACGCGACGGCATCGCCACGAAAACCCCAATCCGCGTCGGTACATCGAGTATCGACAAGGTGGAGATACTCGACGGCCTCAAGGAAGGCGACCGCATCGTGATCTCCGGCACTGACAGCTTCAAGAGCGCAGCGACCGTCGCGATCAGCAATTGATGAACTCCCTTCTCCCAAAGGGGGAGAGGGGCCAATCCAAGCATCACCACCACCGAGGAACAACCATGCTGAAGATGACCCACCTGTCCAAGGTCTACCGCACCGAAGTGGTGGAGACCTATGCGCTGCGCGATTTCAACATCGACGTGAAAGAGGGCGAATTCGTCGCCGTCACCGGACCGTCCGGTTCCGGCAAGACCACCTTCCTGACCATCGCCGGCCTGCTGGAAACCTTCAGCGGCGGCGAGTACCACCTCGATGGCATCGAGGTGAGCAACCTCAACGACAACGCGCGATCGAGGATCCGCAACGAGAAGATCGGCTTCATCTTCCAGGCGTTCAACCTGATCCCCGACCTCAACGTGTTCGACAACATCGAGGTGCCGCTGCGCTACCGCGGCATGAAGGCCGCCGAGCGCAAGCAGCGCATCATGGATTCGCTCGAGCGCGTAGGTCTGGCGTCGCGTGCCAAGCACTATCCGGCCGAATTGTCCGGCGGTCAGCAGCAGCGCGTGGCGATCGCCCGCGCACTGGCGGGTTCGCCGCGCCTGCTGCTGGCGGATGAGCCCACCGGCAACCTGGATACCCAGATGGCGCGCAGCGTGCTGGAGCTGCTTGAAGACATCCACCGTGAAGGCGCGACCATCGTGATGGTCACGCATGACCCGGAGCTGGCCGCACGCGCCCAGCGCAACGTGCACATCATCGATGGCCAGGTAGTGGATCTGTCCGAGGATCCGCGCTTCCACATCCTGCATGCGGAACACACCGGCACGTCTGCCTGAGCCGGGCGCCACAAGGCGTCATGGAAAACGCCCTCGGTGACACCGAGGGCGCCGCAACCATCATCTCCGGAGAGCTACCGCAGCAATGTTCGCCTATTACTTCCAGCTTGGCCTGCGTAGCCTGCGCCGCAATCCGGTGCTGACCGCGCTGATGGTGATGGCGATCGGCTTCGGCGTGGCGGCGTCGATGATCACCTGGTCGGTTTTTCGTGCGG